>JBJTMZ010000039.1:0-12424 GCA_046073805.1 Aquirufa sp. | reverse complement strand
GGGCAAAATTTTGATATCATTTCAGGATTAACTACTCCTTTCATTTATTATTTTGGATATGCAAAAAATAAAATTCACCGAAATATTCTCTTGGCTTGGAATTTTATTTGTCTTGGGCTTTTAGTGAATGTAGTAATCAATTCTATTTTATCGAGTCCCTTCTCATTTCAAAAATTTGGCCTAGATCAGCCTAATATTGCCATACTATATTTTCCATTCAGTTTATTGCCTGCTGTTGTTGTTCCTCTTGTTTTATTTTCCCATTTGGTACTTATCCGAAAAGCGTTCAACCGTAAGTAATGTAATTAAGAATTAATTTTAAATGACTAATTGAAATCGATTCATGAAACAGATTTTCCTCAACTTACCCGTTGACAACCTCGAAGCATCCCAGCAATTTTACCTTGCCTTGGGCTTTGCCTTAAACCCGTTGTTTACGGGGGAATCACAGGTTTCAATGACCTGGTCGGAATCGATTCAAGTGATGTTGCAAACCCGTACATTTTCCAACACGCATTTGTCAAAAAGTCCCATAGATCCGAGGAAATCACAAATTCCTACGTGTACCTTGCCCGTCGAAAATCAAGCTCGCGTGGACGAAATGCTGGCGCAAGGAATACTAGCTGGTGGAATCGAGTCTAGTCAGACCGTTCAGGAAGAATTTATGTACCTTCGAAGTATTGAGGACCCCGATGGCTATTTGTGGGGAATCATGTATTTAGATGTCGATCGTTTTAAGTCGATTGCGGGAAAATAAACATTAGGCTTTGACCCAATTAAATAGCTCAATAAATAACAAGCCAAATACAATCGCGAGGTGAACGATTAAAACCATTTTTTGCCAGCCTGGTCTTTCATTCCAGGGTTGATCCTGATTAAATGGATCAAATGCCAAAGCTATTCCCAAGTAAATGAGCGCTTGTCCAATCGATTTTTGAAAGAGTTCTACACAACCCAGTAAGATAAATCCGAGGTATAGAAATTTGTTGATTCCGAATTTTTGCATGTTGATAAATTTTTATCGAAAAATACAATAGGTCTTCTATTTATTGAAATCGAATTTACATAAGTGGTAAAATTTCATTTATTTTCCGATGAAAATCTGTGTGTGCTACCGGAATAGTATTTACAAATAACACGACACGTTAGATGTCGGCCCAATGACGCCTTCCTGTCAAATTTATGATCAATCTTTCAAACATATTTGCAAATGGAATTTGGTGAACGAGTGAAAGAACTTCGAACAAGTTTAAATTATTCTCAAAAAGAGCTGTCTGAAAAGACAGGCTTAACGCTTCGGACCATTCAGCGAATTGAGAATAACGAAGTCAAGCCAAGCTTATACTCCCTAAAAGTACTGGGCGAGGCGTTGAATGTAGACCTATCGAATGTATCATTGAAATCGGACGCCAAACCCTATGAATTTAATTTCACCATTAAAATCACGGATATGAACCAACTCATCACCGATCTGAAAACACTCTTTAAAAACAACTGGAAAATCATTCTTTTGATTGTTTTGGTGATTTATTTGATCTCTAACTACACCGACTTCAAAACCGGGATTATAGAGGGATGGAATAATAAATAAGCAAATTTCGCCGACCGCATGGTCGGCTTTTTTATGCCCAAATGTTCCCACTCCCGAAAAGGGAACAAGGATGCCCTTTTTTCATCTTCATTTCCGTTTAGATTTTATAGGTTTGGGTAAATAAATGTTAACCCATGAAAAAACGTATTTACTTAATCCTAGTTCTCTTCATTTTTGTTGCGCAAAGCGTTCAGGCGCAATATCCTTTGGTCAACAAATTTGAATTGGATTCAAAATCGAACAAGACGCATTACACCATCGAAGTTTCGGTACCCGAAAACTACGATGCCTCCAAGAAATATCCCTTCTACTACATTTTGGATGGATACTATTCCGCAGCCATGGCGCATGGTGCGCACCGTGTTTTGCAATTGGAGAGCCTGATTGAGGACGTGGTCGTGGTGACCATTACGGGACCTGAAAAGACGACGAGTGAGTGGTTGACTAACCGTTGGCCCGACTACACCTTTTCGGTGGACACGCTTAATGACGTGGGTGCAGCGAGGTATTTCAAATTACCTGTAGGCAGCCTTCACTCGGGAAAAGGTGATGCGTTTTTGAAAACACTTACGCAAGAGATTTTCCCATTGGTGGAAGGGAAATATGGATGCAATGGCGACCGAGGAATTGCTGGGCATTCGTTGAGTGGTCAATATGTGGCTTACCTGATGTTTGGGACCAAGGATCTGTTTAAGCGATTTGCGATCAATAGTTCTTCTCAGCGACTTTGGCTTCAGAATGAAATCCGTCGCATCGAAGCCAAATATGCCGAGACGCATAAGAGTTATCCCGTCCGGGCTTTCTTATCTTTTGGGAGTTTAGAGGCCAAAGACGGCATCGATGACTTGCGGGATTTTGAACGCGTAATTAAAACCCATTATCCGGATATGAAATCCCAATTTGTGGAATTTTCGGATGAGACGCATGTCTCCGTGACGCCGGCCATGATTACACGGGCTATGTGGTTTCTTTACAAAAAACAATAAAACTTAAACAAACATATCATGAAAAAAATCATCCTTCTTCTCGTTCTTGGCTTGGGCATCAGCCGTGCGGCATCCGCTCAACACGCCATTAATTCAGTCCATTTTTATGACGTAAAAAATGCGGACATGGAAACAACCTACGTCGCTAGTTTAAAAGAAATCAATGCCATCATGGCGGAGATGGGTTATCCCAAAAACTATTACACCCATTTGAAATTGGCGGCGTCGGATACGACGAGCAAATACCGCAGTTGCACGATTGGACACTGGAGTTCAGAGGCGGAATATAAATTGATTCACGACCATCCGAAGTTCAAAGCTTGGTCGGAGAAGAATAAAGGCACCAATGCCGTCTTCATTTCGGGACAGTTGTACCGTAAGTTCTACGCGGATTAAGGTGATGCCGAACTTATTTAAAAGGCTTACTTCGTTTGTGGAGTAAGCCTTTTTTGCATGTATAAATTTGTATTTTTGAGTATGGAATCAAAACTTATTCAAGAAGATATTCCCGTTTTTTATGTGGAGGCATCCTCTTTTCCAACAGGAATTTCAGCAGCATTTGAACAACTTTTTTCGCAATTACCAGATAAGTCTGATCGGCGGATTTTTGGAATTTCCCGACCAGAAAATGGTAAGATTGTTTACCGAGCCGCTGCGGAGATGACGGATTCGGAGGAATTTGACCCAACACAAATTATGCTAATTCCGAAGGGGGAATATGCAGGCGTCATGGTACAAAATTTCCAACAAAATGTTAATCAGGTGGGTATGGCTTTTCAAAAACTAACTTCGTTGCCATCCATCGACCCTAATGGTTATTGCATCGAATGGTATCAAGGTCAAAGCGATGTTTTGTGCTTGGTGAGATTAAATCTATGGCTGCGTTAAAAACGCCTTCGAGTAATTAATCTTCATCGCATCCATCGACGGCAAATGACCCGTTAAACGCTTCTTGAAATCCGCGTAGTTTTTGGATTCTTTCGCCGACCACGCTACTTCCGACAGCGCCAATGCCCGCGGATAAGTCATGTATTCTGCATAACCAATATTGCTAATGTATTCCGTCCACACATTGGCCTGAATACCCACCACATGCTTAGCCTCTTCTGCGGTCAATTCAGGCAAGTTGGGCTCAAAGGAATAACACTTGCTCAAAGGTAAATTTCCGCCAATCGCAATCGGCTCCGTTTTCGGATCCGCCTGGTAATAATCCAAATAGAAATAGGAATTCGGAGACATCACCACATCGTGATTTTGCTTGGCCGCCTCGATTCCCCCCTTCGTCCCGCGCCAGGACATAACCATTGCATTCGGAGATAGACCCCCTTCCAGGATTTCATCCCAACCTAATAGCTTCTTGCCTTTTGACGTGACGAATTTATCGATCCGACGAATAAAGTAACTCTGTAATTCATGCTCGTCTTTGAGCCCTAATTTCTTGATTAAATCTTGGCAAAACTTACTCTCTTTCCATTGTGTTTTTGGGCATTCATCCCCGCCAATGTGAATGTATTGTCCCGGGAAAAGCGCCATCACCTCCGTCAACACATCTTCCAAAAAAGTAAAGGTTTCCTCGCGCGGGAATAGCACATCTTCCGATACCCCCCATTTTGTTTTGACCTGGTAAAGCTTGTCGGCATTCGCCCCAAACTGTGGATAAGCCGCTAACACTGCTTGCGAGTGCCCCGGCATCTCAATCTCCGGAATAACCCGGATGTATTTTTTGGCGGCATACGCTACGATGTCTTTGACTTGTTCTTGCGTGTAGAAACCTCCGTGCGGTTTACCATCGTACCTTTGGTCCTTGTAATGGCCCAACATACTTTCTTTCCGAACCGAGGAAATGGAGGTCAACAAAGGATATTTTTTGATCTCGATCCGCCAGCCTTGATCTTCCGTTAAGTGCCAATGAAAGGTGTTCATTTTGTAAATCGCCATCAAATCAATGAAGCGTTTCACGGATTCCACCGGGTAATAATAGCGGCCCACATCGAGCATCAATCCGCGGTAAGAAAATCGGGGTTCATCCTTAATTTGCACGTTGGGAATCGCGATAGCTCTCGCCAATTTGGTACCTGAATATATTTGTGCAGGCATCAATTGCAGGAGGGTTTGCAATGCGTAAAAAGCGCCCTTGCCTGTTTTTGCCTGAATGGAAATTTTACCTGAGTTTATCTGAAGCGTATAAGCCTCCTCGCCCAAGGATGTATTTTGGGTAAATTGAATCGATCCGCTTTTTGCCAATTTCGTGCTAATCGGATAAGCACTCGCTTTTCCCAGATAGTCCTGCAATAATTCAGCGACTGGCGCGAATACCGGATGCGAATAAACAATATTCGTCGATTTCTTCACGACAAATTGACCTGTCTGAGGCACAACTTCCTTCGGTAAAGGAATGAGGTTATAGGTGTTTTGGGCGAAGCCTGCAAATGAGACCAAAAGCAATAATGCGATCGTTTTCATAGTTATCTTGATAGGTTTTGTGCTTGAATTTAGTCAAAAATTCTAGTATTCATATCCCTAGTTGCCTGAAACAGGGGCATTTAAAAATAACTAAAAATTTAGTTAGAAATATTTTGTAACTAATTTTTTAGTTATACATTTGTCCCAACGAAAATGTAATCAGATGAAAAAACTAACGCAAGCGGAGGAGCAGGTCATGCAGGTCATTTGGAATTTGCCGGAAGGTGGATACCTGAAAGACATCATCGAAATTTTACCTGAGCCCAAGCCACATTCCAACACGGTCGCGACCTTGTTGAAGATCCTTGTTGAAAAGGATTTTGTGCAAATCTCCAATCCGAATCGCAACAACCTCTATTCAGCCAAGGTTTCGAAGGCGGATTATTCCGGCCAACGGATGGCGGGTCTCGCCGAATCATTTTTCGAGGGCTCTTATGCCAATGTCGTTTCTTTCCTCGTGGATAAGAATCAGATGTCGATAGAAGACCTCGAACTTTTGTTGGAAAACCTAAAATCCAAAGGCCATGAATAAGTCAGAGCTCTTCATCTACCTCCTAAAATCGACGATTTTATCGGGGATTTTCTTTGGCTATTATTCGCTCTTCCTGAAGAACACGATTTACCATGCCTACAATCGCTTTTTCTTGCTGGGGTCCATGCTTCTAAGTTTACTGATACCCTTCATAAAATTGTCGATGTTCACCTATACGCCGGAAGAGCTTGCCGATGTGCAGGCTTTACGCATAATGACCCAATTACCTGCAGCCCCTGTGGCCCCATCCGAGTTCGCTTGGGAGGTCATCGCCCTAGGTTTCATCAGTGCTTTTTTGCTCGCCTATCTAGCGTATTCCGCGTTTCGGATCTACCTCATTAAAAGGACAAATCCCGTGACGCACATGGAAGGATTCGATTTCATCGAAACGGATTTGGAGGAGGCGCCGTTTTCCTTTTTCCAAAACCTTTTTTGGAAAAAATCGCTCCCCATGGATGACGAAACGGGCCGTAAAATATTCCAACACGAGTTGGCCCATATCCAGCAATGGCATTCGCTGGACCGACTCATCAGTCAGTTAATCTGTTCGATTTTTTGGATGAATCCCTTTAACTGGATCATTCAAAAAGAATTGCAAAATATCCATGAATTCATTGCCGACCGCGATGCGGTGGGTACGGACGAGGTGGATGCCTTTGCCAAAATGTTATTACAATCCTATTATGGGAATCATTTTTTAAACCCGACTCACTCATTTTATTATTCATCCATTAAACGACGAAGTATCATACTAACAACATCGAAATCACCCAAATACGCATACGCGAGAAAGGTGGCCGTATTGCCACTTATCGCCTTGACTTTGGCGGTATTTTCCCTTCAAGTGAAGGCACAAGAAAAGAAGGCCAAGAAAGCATCAGGAGCGCAGTACCTCGTAACGATGCGTCCGGATTCCACAACCTTTTCGGACCCGAAAACGGGCAAAAAAGTATTCTCGGTATCTACCAAAGATATGCCACCTCCACCGCCACCCGCTGCGCCGCCGGCAGCTCCGGATGCTCCTGAACCAGCACCCAACATTAAAATGGTTTATGTAGATTCAAACACGGTAGAATTTAAAGGATCGATAGACGGCAAGAACATTGTTTTCCGTGCCGAGAAAGTGGGAAATAGAGCCTCCTCTCCCAGCGAAAAATCAGGTATTATTTTGAAACCATCGGCTTCGGCGCCTCAAGCAAAACCCTTGATCGTGGTCGATGGCGTAGTGATGAGCAACCTTGACTTGGATAAAATTAGCCCGAGCAAAATCGAGTCGGTGAACGTTCTCAAAGGCGAAAAAGCCCTTGCCAAATACCCCACGAATGGAGCCAATGGGGTGGTCGAAATAACCACGAAGAAGCCCTAGTGCCACGAGTTTAGTTTAAAAAATGAAAAGGAATACGAAATAGGCGGTGAAATTCACCTGCCTATTCCCGTTTGGGGGTATCAATGTTTTTGATGGTAGTTGGTTTTCGTGTTCAATTTTTATTCAAATTTGCAGGCAATCTCATCGACATTAACCCTTGAAATTACCTGCGCGAAAATACATTTTGCTCCTTGGTTTATTAGCCGTTTTGAGTCACGCGTTGGCACAATCGGATACCCTGAAATGGCGTGCTGACGTCTATTCCGAGTTCTATTATGTACATGCAGACCAAGGTCAAAAATCCCCCATTTTTTACAATCACACGACTTCCCAACAGCCCGCACTAAACCTGGGGATCTTGGATTTCGCGGCGGAACACAAACGATGGTCTCTGCAAAGCGCGTTTATGCTGGGGACCTACGCCAAAAAAAATTTGGCGGCGGAGCCTGAGTTTTGGAGACATTTCTACCAACTAAGCATTCAATATCAGTTGAATCCATCGAATCAACTCCAAGTGGGGATTTTCCCATCTCACATTGGACTTGAATCTGCAAAAAACCTTGAGAATGATCTTTTTTCGCGAAGTTACTTGGCGGAGAATTCGCCGTATTACGAGACAGGGATTGCCTGGAATTATACGCCTAAATCGCCATTTTCCATGCGCGTTTTGGCTCTCAGCGGTTGGCAACAAATTGCCAAATTTAATCCGGCTTTGGGCACACAATTTGGATACAGTTCCTCATCCGGCTTGAAGATTAATGCGAGCCAATTTTTAGGAAATCAAGGTAAAGGCACGCGGGTGTTTTTTAATCAATATGCCCAAATTCCGATATCAGCCAAATGGAGCGGAACGATCGGTTGGGATCTCGGATTGGAATCAGGAAATACCTGGCATGGCGGATTAATGTATTTGACTTGGAGGCCGGCTTCCCGTTTGCGAATGAGTGGTCGATTGGAATATTATTCGGACCCTCGTGGAGTTATCATGCCCGCGGCATTTGAAGATGTGACGCGATCATTAGCCCTTGATTACACACTAACTAAAAAAATCTTACTACGTTCAGAAGCCAAGCATTCGAATAAATTTGGGAGTGAAATTCTATTTGGACTGATTTTTAATGCTACATTAGCCTCTAAATTTCATATGCATTAACTACCGATTTATGAAGTTCGAACAAATTTTCTGGGTGAGTTTTGCCTTTCAACTCATTGGCCCTCTCTTTAAAATTATGCACTTGCCTTTCGCGGAGGAATTGTTGTTTATTGGGATTATTTCACATTTCCTTGTCGCGATTCTTGCGATGTTTGAAATTTGGCAATCGGGAAAAATTGAACGTATCGAGAAAATCATGTGGACGATTGCCTTTCTTTTTTTAGGCGGATTAGCCGGATTACTTTATATATTCGTTGGCCGAAAACGTATTGTATCATGAACGAAAAACCCGCTTTTTTTCAAAAGTACCGCAACGAAATCATCGTAGGGGTCTTGGTATTTTTATTCTTGCTTTTACGGGATATTTGGGACTAGATTTATCGTCCAAAACAAGTTGGGAAGCCCCACCAAATTCAATAAATCACTTACCTATGTTATTCCCTAAACTCTCTCTTCTTTTAAATATCCTTGTACTTATTCCCGTTTGTTCAGGTATTTTATTCAATAGCTTTTGGGCGGTTGACTCCTATGGAGTTGATACCCCCGCGCGTGGGATTCTATTATCTATCTACTTAGCGATTCTGATTTCCTCGGCAATCTTAATTTTCAAATTTGACCCCAAATTTGTGATGGCGCTATTAACTGTCCAAATCATTTATAAGCTATTGAGCCCCTTTATGGTTGGGTCATTTACGAATCCCGTGATTATCAGCAATATCTTTATTGCCTTATTTCACATGGTCAGCGTTTGGAAATTATCCCGGTAAAATTAATCATCCACTCTACCCCATACTTATCCCGAAAGGCACCAAAATAGGAACCCCATGGACTGTCGCCTTGGGGGAATTCTACTTCACCGCCAACGGATAGTCCCGCGAAGAGCGCACCTGCTTCTTCCCGACTGCCCGCTTGGAGGCTAATTTTACTACGATTTTCGGATTCATTTACGACGCCTAATAGGCTAGGAACGTCACTGCCGGTTAACAAAACCACGTCATCAAGCACTAAGCTGATGTGCATGATTTTATTCAGCTCATCTTCCGGAAATGAAAATCCCTCGGTTTGTAAATCTTTGAATCGCATGATACCGCGAAGCTCACCACCGATAGTAGATCGATAAAATTCAAAGGCCTCCTCGGTATTGCCATTGAAGTGGATGTGTGGGTTGATTTTGGTCATGGTTATTCGCCCAAATAGGGGTCTTTTATTTTTTTTGTTGAATAGGTGATTTCACTAAAGGTCACACTGCACTCGGTCCCCGTGGGCGATTGCGACAAAAAGCCAATCTTTAAATCCTTCGTGCTATCCAAGGTAAAGTGTCTAAACAAATACCAGTTTTTACCCGTCTGAGAATAATAAAGTGTAATCACGTTATCCGCCTTGGCGATTTTAAAATACACCTTGTTGCTGTTGATTTCCACCGAATTACAATCGTCCGAAATGCCTTTGGTTACAACGCTGACCACTCGCCTAGCTCCCGTATAATCATTTTCAAAACAACATTTTACCCAGTTCAAACTGTCTTGTTTCAATACCAGAGCTCCTCCATCCCATTTGTTCGCAAAGGCGTGTTCCA
The DNA here is from genome assembly GCA_046073805.1 of Aquirufa sp. Taxonomy (GTDB): domain Bacteria; phylum Bacteroidota; class Bacteroidia; order Cytophagales; family Spirosomataceae; genus Aquirufa. The sequence continues at coordinate 2,757 of JBJTMZ010000039.1, read as the reverse complement.
CCGCCGCGGTAAACACGAAATTTGAATCCGCCTCAAACAGTAATTTCGGGGCATTGTCAGTATTGTAGGTAACATTCGGATCCCGGAACATGTCGGTCTTTTCTCCAGAAGTAATGCGGAGAATGGACTTATTGATCATGAAAGATTTGGCTTTGTTTTCCCAATGCAACGCTTTGGGAATACCCGGGATTTCTAACTTTTGGCCCATCGTTTGGTTATTCATCATTAAACTCAAAATGGAAATAAATAGGGCGAATGGTATTTTATTCATGAGTTAAAAATTGCGTTTTTTCTTTTCTTTCACCGCATAATCCACCGCCCTCGCCGTCAAGGCCATGTAAGTCAAGGACGGATTCTGTGTCGAAGTCGAGGTCATGCAAGAACCATCCGTCACAAACACATTCGAACAATGATGCATTTGGTTGAAGGCATTCAGCATCGAAGTCTTCGGATCCTTGCCCATGCGCACCCCACCCATCTCATGATTCTCGTTTCCAGGGAGGCGTTTGGTATCGATTAATTGGATGTTATGGAAACCCGCCGACTCATACATGTCCGTGAACTGCTGGTGAAAGTCCTTCAGCATCTTCTCGTCGTTCTCATCATAGCCAATCGCTACCCGAAGCTGCGGCAAGCCGTATTTGTCTTTGGCCTTTTCATCCAAACGCACCGTCGAATGCGCCTTCGGAATCGTCTCCCCCATCATGCCCACATTAATATGCCAGTTGGCCAATTTCGGTTTAACCAAAGCCTGCTTCAAGGATTCACCCAGCAGGTCTTGGGCGTTCTCCACTGCTCGACTCGCCGTTAAGTTACTTGCATAACCCCGTAAGAAATCGGTTTCCTGCTGGTACACATTTCGGAACCTTGGAATGTACCCTGAGGTAGGCCTTTTGCCTTCCGTCGTGACGTCCAGCATTCCGTCAAACTCGGCCGTGATCCGACCGCGATACGAATGAAATGCCATGTGCGTTCCTAAAATGCCCGAGTCATTTCCAAGGCCATTCGGGAAGCGGGATGAGGTGGAATTCAATAAGATTAGATTGGTCGCCAAAGGGGATGCATTCACGAAAATCACGGAGGCAAAATACTCCTCCATTTCCTGTGTTTGGGCATTGATGACGCGTACACCCACCGCCTTTTGCTTTCGCTCATCGTAGATGATGGAATGCACAATGGAGTGTGCCTTTAGCGTTAAATTTCCGGTTTGATAAGCCGCTGGCAAGGTAGCCGAATTACTGCTGAAATAGGCGCCGTATGGACAGCCGCGTTCGCAGAGCGTTCGGCTTTGGCACTGGCTTCGGCCTACCGTCAAATGAATCTTTTCGGCTTGGCTTAAATTCGCTGTACGCGCGCTGATGACATGGCGGTTCGGGTATTTGTCTTTAACCGCTTTGCCAAAATGACTCTCCACGCAATTCAGTTCATAGGGTTTTAAAAACTCGCCATCGGGCAAAGTTTCCAAGCCATCTTTATTTCCGGAAATACCGGCAAATTTTTCAACGTAGGAATACCAGGGAGCGATATCTTGATAACGAATAGGCCAGTCGACCGCGAAGCCATCCCGTGCCGGACCGCTGAAGTCAAAGTCACTCCAGCGCTGGGTATGTCGGCCCCACAAAAGCGACCGACCACCTACGTGATATGCCTGAATCCAATCATAGGGTTTGTCTTGAATGTAGGCCTGTTCGCCGTCTTTCGTTAGGAAATGCGAAGTTGCTTCGGAAAAGATGTAATTCTTGCTGGCTGTTTTGTATTCCTTTTTGAGGTCAATCGGTGCCTGTCCGCGGTGAGGATATTCCCAGGGATTCAGCATGGCCGTGGGATAATCGATGACATGTTTCACGTCCCGACCGCGTTCTAGGACCAAGGTTTTTAGCCCTTTTTCGGAGAGCTCTTTCGCGGCCCAACCGCCGCTGATCCCCGAGCCGATGACGATCGCATCAAACGTGCGTTTTGCTTTGCTGTCCATGGTTAAACCCAGAAGTTTGAAAAGTTTTTGGCATAATGCGGAATGGCAATTTCTGGATCTTCGATTTCCGGATGCCAATGTTTCTCCCATTCAAAACTGTAATAGCCCGAATAGCCCCCGGTTTTTAAAGCATGCAAGGCCTCTTGGACGGGAGCGTTTCCATGGCCCAATAAGGTATATTTTTCGCTACTTCCGCTAAGAATGGCGTCTTTGATGTGAGTATGCAGAATGTATTTTTTGAGGACTTGGTAAACCTGGGCTGGTGGTTCCTGCGTGACTGACCACATATTGAAGAAGTCCCAAACAAGCCCTACTTGGGCGTGATGGGTGCTTTTCATGATGTATAAAAGCATGTCGCTTTTGATGACCTTTCCATGGGATTCCAGCAGCACTTTCACTCCCGAGTTATTGGCGAAATCCCCTAAGTCATGAAGGGCACGAATGATGGCATCCACCGTTTCGTTTTCAGGCTGATCTTTAGGTAAGTCATTCGGGAAAACACGGATAAATGGACAGCCCAATTGGTTCGCAAGTTCTATGTATTTTTTCGCCTCATCGAGGTTGTTTTGGCGCTTCTTCGGGTCCAGAAAATGCATGTTGGCCGATGACCCCAAATTCACAATCTTCAATCCCGCGTCAGCGATTTGTCGGCGAGTCGCCCCTATATTCGTCCTTGAAAAAATGGGGTTATTGGGCAGATCTAAATCCCCTTTGACTCCCCGGATTTCGATCCCTGCGTAGTGATTTGCTTGGGCATGTTGGAGGACTTGCGTAAAATTCCAGGC
>JBJTMZ010000038.1:0-5514 GCA_046073805.1 Aquirufa sp. | reverse complement strand
GAGATAGGCAAATAACCATTGCCTCCCTTGGCCACATCTTCTTTATCATAGCCAATGCTTCCTTTGGGATTTTCGATACATACCAAAGCAAGGTCTGCTTCGGCTGGGTTTTCGGTTACGTTGAAGTATTTCTTGACCAATTCCATATTGATTGGATAATCATTCGATGCGGGAATCGGGAATCCCAAGAAGTGACGGGATGGTGCGATGTATCGTCTTGGAATGTAAATCGTTTTCTTGGTTTGAAGCGGTAGAACATTTGACTTGTTCTTCAATAATACGATCGATTGCAATTGAGCCTCATAACCTGCCTGCATGAATTCGGGTTTGCCCACAATTGCCTGTGTTTGCTCGGGATTTTGGTAGGGATTTTCAAATAAGCCGACTTGGAAAATGTTGCGTAATAAACGAACGGCCGATTGTTCCATACGGGCACGCATGAAGGCCTCGCCATGTTCTTTGACCCCCATCGCATAGGCGGCAATGATCGGTTTCATGTCGTTGTTTCCTCCAAACTGATCCGCCCCTGCCATCAAAACCTTGTAATGACGTTCTGCCATATTCAAGTTCTCAACGCCCCAAACCTTACCGTCCACAAAGACATCCATCGCCTTGTGATCACCGGTTACCGTCCAATCCGTACAAACCACGCCATCGTATCCGTATTGCTTGCGAAGTAAGTCTGTCACCAAATACTTGTTGTAATTGTTTGCTACGTTTTCGCTCGTTTGGTTCCATGAAATCGTGTAATACGGCATCACGGCTGCAGCCTTTTTGGTTTGTCCTTGTAATTTAAACGCGCCTTCTGTGAAGGGAATCAAGTGTTCCTTGAAGTTGTTGCCCGGATAAACAGCGAACTTGCCGTTGGCATAATGCGCATCCCGACCGCCTTCTCCGGATCCACCTCCAGGCCAGTGTTTTACCATGGCATTTACGCTTAATGAACCCCAGTTTTCATTCTGGAAACCATTGCAATAGGCCTCTCCCATGGCAGCGGAAAGTTTGGAGCTTTCGCCAAAGGTTCCGTCGAAACGCAACCAACGGGGTTCTGTGGCCATGTCAACTTGGGGTGAAAGTGCCGTAGCGATACCCAACGCACGGTATTCTTGTGCGGCGATCCGACCGAATTTTTGAACTAATTCAGGCTTGAAAGTTGCCGCCATGCCCAACGAACTCGGCCACATGGAAATCAATCCACCTGCTGCCGCGTTGAATTCCGCACGCGCTTGTGTACCGTGGCGCGGGTCTGAACTGTTGTTGGCCGGGATTCCTTTGCCTACCGACTCGCAGAATGCCTGAATTTTATTGTTCCATTTCGCGGCATCTACGGGAGAGGAAACCGTCGTCAATAGGACGTGGCGTAGGTTATCTTCTTTTAAGAATTTCTTTTGTTGGTCCGTCAAATCGCTCGCATCCATTGTTTTGGGATCGAAGGGTTTGCCATTGTAGGTTCCGGCAAAATACCCTTCTGTACGTGCGGGAACGGCTTGGTGTCCGGAGTAAAGCATTAGACCTGCAATTTCTTCCACGCTTAATTGCTTCGCTAAATCAGCCGCACGGACATCCACGGGCTTGCGCCAATCTTCGTAAATATCCAGTTTCCCGTTTTTGTTGAGGTCCTTAAATGAAAGGCCATCCTTCTTGATGATTTTCACTTGAGAGTCCGCGGTGTATCCAAGGGTCGGACCTTTGCTTTGCTTGATTTCGATGTGTTGCCCAAAGGCCGTCGAAGAAATGGCCATTAACGCCAGTAATTTTTTCATGAGTTAGGGTATTTTTTGCAAATGTAGCAAAATGATACAATAATAAAAATAGGCTATTTTATCGTTATTTTCCAGTTTTTTGTTTGTGTCACACGCGGGCTTTGGCCTTGTTGGTAATATACACTTATTCGATTATCGCCGATTTCCACGTTTTCGATGCTTGTCTCTTTCCACGTCGAAGGCATGCGTGGTGCGATGGTGATTTCCTTTAAATCAGCGCGCGGTTTGATGCCAAAGAAATGTTCGACAATCGGAACAGCGAAGCCGAAAACATTCCAGGCTTGTGTCATCATCCCAAAATCGGGGGATACTTCATACATGCTGCCTGGCAAGGCATAACTGAAGGAACGTGCGAGTTTTTGGATGTAATCGAGGGATTGATCAGGCCGACCGTATTGATTTTCGGCCACGGCCATCACGCCGGTTGGAAGTGTCATCACGGCACCCGTGTAGGTAAAAATTTTCGGAGCTTTGTAGGAACCGGCATCCGAACCCGCGGAGGCATCGCGGTCGATTCCCGTCACAAAAAGACCAAATGGGTTCGTGAATTTTTTAGCCGTTTCCAGTCCTTTTATCGCTTTTTCCGGATCGGCAATTCCTAATTCCATCGGAGAATTTACCACCCAATTGTGGTGAACCACGAAGGGCCTTGCTTGATTGCTTGGATGCGTTTCGATGTACGTTTGGGTTTGCTTAAGTTCAGTAACCGCCCAAGGTTTGTGCAGCGTATCCGCTCGAACAATGGCTTGTTTGATGAGTTCAATCGCCTCGGCGTCCTTACTAAGGAAGTCGGCATATGAACTGAAATCTTCATTCCAAAAGCGTTCGTTAATCTGAATTTTAAGCCGTTTCGCTTGTGCTGCGTATGTGCTAGCTTGCTTCGTTTCCCCGAGTATTTTGGCCATTTCAGCCGCATCTTCCAAGGCTTTTTGGGCATAACATGCCACATCAATCATCTCGCTGTGGAGTCCTTGAATTTCCATCATACCAGGCCCATCGGGAAATCCGTTTTGATCCTTATCGTTCTCTGTGAGTAGCCAGTTTAGGCCTTTCCGGATATTTGGAAAGTATTTTTTGATGAGGTTTTTATCTCCTGTCCATTTGTAAGCTGTCCAAACCAAAGAGGCAAATTGGGGAGTCTCGTTCATGTTACCCGGATTAAATACGACACCATTGGTGGAAACTTCGTGAACGACCCGACCGTTTTTATTTGCCTTCAGCGAAAGTTGGTGAATCAAATCAATGGATTTCAAACTCAAGTCTTTTTGCCCAATCGCTAGTGCGCCTTGCAGAGCATACTCGCTGTCGGTCCCAAACCACCACGGATAGTCGGGAAGTCCGGCGCTAATTCCCCGACCGATACCGGGTACGTCCCGGGTTAGGCCATCGGTATTGTATTGCAACCAGGTATAAGCTTCTTGGATTTTTTTGTCGGGAATATTGATCTTGCTTTTTTGTCCTAAGGCCTGTAGCCTGGTCCATTTTTGCTTAAATAATGTGGCTGGGTTTTGGCTGATTTTCGAATAGCTTTCCTCGGCGTCTTGCAGCGATTGGGGTGAACCGGCAATGAAGAATTGAATATGTGATTTGCCTTTGGCCGGAACGTTCAATTGGTAATTCATGGACTTCGCGATTCCCTTTCCGATGGAATTGAATGGGATGGGTGCAGCACCGGGAAGGCCATTTTGATTGGACCCGACCATGGCAAACCAAGGATTTTTGGCGTCTTGAAAGACCCACCGACCATTTTTATAGGAGGCCTGGTCTTCGTAATCTTGGATTTTAATCCAGTCGGCCAACCAGGTAGGACGCAAATCGGATTTTGCTTGAAATACAAAGGGAGTAGTAATTGTTTGATTCGTTTTGTTTTCGATTTCAAATTCAATGATGCATCCTGCGATACCGTCTGGAACGAATTGGGTACGCAGAATTTGTAGATTTTTTGTTTGGTAACGATGTTGGTTCGCCATTGGAAAATTGATAAAGCTTTCCGCATTTGTCAAATCTTGTCCATCGACGGAAACAATAAAGCCATCGAGGAGTTTAATGGGATGAGCCCAAACGCCACCCATTTCGCCAGTGATATGCCAGCCCAAATCCGGAAATTGTCCGTTTTGATGGCCGATGACATAGAGTCGGTCTCCCGTTGTGGCAAAAGGGGAATTGAGGTATTCCTTTTTTCCTTCGATGTTGGGTAAAGCTTTAACGAGTTCGTTCAGGCTTTGGGATTTTAAAGTATTCGTAAAAAGGATCAATATAAGAAGGACTAAAAGGCGCATAGCTTCGGTTAAAATTCTGCCGAATTTACGTTAAATTGCTGAGATGAAAATAGAAATTTGGAGTGATATCATGTGTCCATTTTGTTACATCGGCAAAAGGCATTTGGAGAAGGCCTTGGAGACTTTCTCGGCGCGTGATCTGGTGGAAATAGAATGGAAAAGTTACCAATTGGATCCTACCATTCCCATGTCATTTGAGAAACCCATTGGCGTATATGAATACTTGGCCGATCGCAAGGGATGGAGTTTAGAACAGTCGGAGAAGATGCACGACCGTGTCGTTGAGATGGCGGCCTCCGTCGGTTTGGAGTATAATTTTGACAAGGCGGTGGTTGCGAATTCGTTGTATGCGCATCGGGTGATACAATTGGCCAAACAAAAAGGCTTGGATGATGTGATTGAGGAGATTTTCTTTCGGGCATACTTTACGAATGGTAGGGATTTGGCATCTGTTGAAACCTTAGTTGAATTGGGAGAGGAAGCAGGATTGGAGGCGTCTGAAATTCGCGCGGCGATTGGGAGTGAGGAACTGGCTTATCGGGTGAGTCAGGACATTCAGGAAGGAGTTAATTTAGGCGTTCGCGGGGTGCCCTTTTTTGTGTTTGATCGCAAATATGGGATTTCGGGTGCGGAGCCGATACAAGTTTTTATTGATACATTAAACCAAACAATACAAGATGCAAGTTAAAGGTTATGGCGCTACGAGCGCGGAGGTGCCAGTGGCGCCAATCGTTTTTGAACGCCGGGAGGTGGGACCACATGATATTCAGATAGATATTGAATATTGTGGGGTATGTCACTCCGATATCCACATGGTTCGCAGTGAGTGGGGGCCCTCGATATATCCGATTGTTCCAGGGCATGAGATTGTCGGAAAAGTGGTTGCGGTTGGTTCTCATGTAACGAAATTTAAGGTTGGCCAAACGGCTGGTGTAGGGGTCTTTGTCGATTCTTGTCGGGAATGTCCCTCTTGCCAAAAGGGTCAGGAGCAATATTGCGATGAGAACATGACGGCGACCTACAATGATTATTACCGGGATGGGAAGACGCAGACGTTTGGGGGTTATTCCGCGAATTATGTGATTGATGAAAAGTATGCCTTGCATGTGAATTTTGAGGAGGAGGATTTAGCGCGCGTGGCACCGTTGTTGTGTGCGGGAATTACGACGTATTCGCCGTTGCGATTTGCGGGTGTGGGGAAAGGACACAAAGTAGCGGTATTGGGATTAGGAGGTTTGGGCCACATGGCTGTGAAATTTGCGGCATCTTTTGGTGCGGAGGTGACGATGTTGTCAACATCCCCTTCGAAAGAAGCGGATGCGCGTTCTTTGGGAGCACATCATTTTGCTTTGTCGACGGATCCGAAACAAATGGAAGCGTTAAAAGGCGAGTTTGATTTTATACTGAATACGGTGGCGGCGAAGCATGACATCAATGCGTTTTTGGGCTTATTGAAAGTCGAGGGTAAGATG
>JBJTMZ010000037.1:0-6844 GCA_046073805.1 Aquirufa sp. | reverse complement strand
GACCTGCGGCAAAAATGTATTCCCCTTGACGCCGGATTGCGCAAAGACGGACACCCCGCTTAATTCGGTCGCGTCATTCAGGATAAAATTGGCGATGTTTGATTCGCCTTCGTGTAAGTTGATTTCTTTTTCGGCCGACTGCAATCCAACGAAACTAACCTTGATTGTATATTTCCCAGGCTTCAATCCTTTGAGAATATATTGTCCGGCGTTATTCGTTTGAGCACCTCGAACGGTTCCAACAAGTATGATGGAAGCGCCGGGTAAAGCCTCATTTGAAGCTGTTTGAACAAGGCCCGAAATTTGAGTTGTTTGGGCAAAAGATGCCAAGGAAAGTAGCCATAAGAACGCTAAAGGGATATATTTCATGTAATACTTATTTAGACTAATTTTAAATAGAGCACAAATGTAGGCTGAGGCTTTTGTTTATGCAAGCTTATTTAGAATTATTTTAAATAAGAATAAAAATATCTGGGAAACGACATATATGATACCTTTGGAATATAAAATTCACGGGTATGTACATCTCATTGACGGGTTTAAAGCCCAAAGGGTTCTTTTCTTACATTCGTTTTTGGCTATTAGCCATTCCTTCCTTTCGGCAAGCTCAAACGGCACCTGGCAATCTGCACTGTGATGTTAAGAAGGTGAAGGAATATCAATGTACGATCACGGCCTGGGAAAGTCGGGAAGTGATGTTGAACTACTTACGTAGCGGCGCCCATTTAAAAGCCATGAAAGCGTTCACGAAAATTGCGACGGGGCCCACTTATGGTTATGAATCCGATACGATTCCCACCTGGGAGGAAGCTTATGTTTTGTTAACGGAAAAAGGGAAAATGCATTAATAAAATAGCAATTCATCCACCCGTAGCCAAGCCCCCTTGCCCTTATTATCCACAAATGCCGGTAGGCTACGTAATCGAGCCGCTCTCACGCGGTAGTATTTTGCCGTAACGCCTTTTATAGAGATGTTAATCCCCTTTGGCGAATAGCCATTTTTTTCCTTCGGTTGCTTTGGTTTGAATCGCGAAACTAACCGAAGCTTCGCCGCATCATTCCCCGCCCAAACCTCGATGCTCGTCGGCGGAAATACATCCGAATCCGTCTTTTCCAAATAGGAGAATGTCACCCCTTGAATACGGGTCGGTTTCGCAAATGTCGCCACCGCATCAAAGTCCGTTTCTTTGAAGCCCAACCACGTAAAATTAGATACCCCTTTCACCTCTCTTGCTCCCGGTATAAAATCCATCAAACTTGCTCCTCCGGCCGCAGGATACTTCGGATCCGTTTTCGAAAGCAAATCAATTCGCGAAGGAATGTATTGGGATTTAAACACTCGGACGTCGATGGGGTTACTGGCCAACCAGCCTTCCTTGGTCGCGATGATACGCACCTTGGTAAAGTTTTTGATATCGATGGACGCACGGGTTTGCAGACTCGATAAGCTATCCGGCAAGGAGTCATTCACCGTGTAGCGGAAGAGCACATCCCGCAAGGTATGTTTGAAATTTAGCTTTTCGCCCGGACGCAAAATCAGGTTTTCATTCACCAAAATCGGTGGGTTGATTTGCAACTTTTCATCCTTAGGAATATAGCCCTCATCGAAATGAATCTTCGGGAATTGCTTTCGAAATACACTCATTTCGCCTGCCGTGATGCCCGTATTCCAAACATGAATTTCTTTTAATGCCGATAAACTTGAAATTAATTTAGCAAGCCCCGCCCTCGTCACCTTCGTTCCCGAAATCGATAATTTTTCCAAATGGCTTAAACCCGCTAAACTTGATAATCCTGCATCGCTCACCGAAGTAAAATTCAGATTCAATTTTTCCAGATTCGTGAATTTCGCCACTTGTTTAAGGTCTGCATCTTGGATGGGCATTTTGGATAATTGTAGGCCGACCAACTGCTCTTGCACCTTGCTTAAGTTTTCCAATGTCTTGGGATCAAATTTCCCGGCCACAAAGAAGTCGGCCAACAAAGCCGGCGAATCATAGGCCACTGGATAAACCGTACAATAAGGTGTATTCACTGCTTTCAAATCCGACTCCGAGGCCTCTGAAAAATCATAGCTTTTGGTCGTTTCGCTCAGCTGTGTTGGCTTAATGAGCCCCTGAAATTCCTTGCTGAATTCGCCCAATTTACGATCAACCGAAGCACCCTCTTTTACCCACAAAGTCAAGATCGTAATTTCATCGGGTGTCAATTGAACCTTACCCAGCGGAGGCATGTGCTCCTTCGCATTCATCGGTAATTTGATTCGCTGGATCAAATGGCTATTCAGCGCATCCCCCGCCTTCCAAATGGGACCATGCTTCCCGCCTTTCAACAAGCCCGCAATGCTGTTCATTTTAAGTGCCCCTTTCGTCTTTAGGTCATTGTGGCATGACTCGCATTTGGCCTTTAAAATCGGCTGGACAATGTCCTCAAACACCACACTTTCCGCACTGATCTCGGATTGCTGCGAACCGAATTTTAGGTAATCTTCCCCATGCGTAATGCTCGCCCCCGTATGACCTGCGATGACCAAGGCAATGAACCCCAAGGCCGAACCTAGGAAAAGATTGCGACGCAAAAGTACCCAGCTAAAATACACGAAGGAAACCGCGACCCCCGACCATTGATGCCAGTCCAAGGCAGCTGCTTCATAGCCTCCCTCTTTGGACAAAAACAATCCCAATATGGCGGTCAGACTTGAGAAAATAGCGGTTAACAAAAGCAAAAAATCGGCTAAAACTTCGAAGGAGGCCAACTGCTTTTTAATGGCGAATAAGCCCAATAAAAGTACTCCAAATCCGATTGGCAGGTGTAATATGAGCGGATGCAAATGCCCGATTCCCGCAAAGGGCAATTCTATCCTCGATTGAAAAATCAAGAGAAAAACGAGGAAACCTTGCAAGGCCCACAAAATGATATTCCCTATTTTTTCGATACGTTCCATTAGGCGATTAATCCGGGTAAGACATTGCCGGCGATATCCGTTAATCGGTAGCGGCGACCCAAATGTTTATACGTTAATTGTTCGTGATTAATTCCCATCAAGTGCTGCACCGTCGCATGAAAATCATGGATGTGTACCGGATCTTTCACCACATTGTACCCAAATTCATCCGTTTCTCCGTAAACCGTTCCCGCCTTCACACCGCCACCCGCCATGAAAATACTGTAGGCGCGTGGGTGGTGGTCCCGACCGTAATTGTCGACCGTATATTTTCCTTGGCAATAATTCGTCCGACCGAATTCTCCGCCCCAAATCACCAAGGTCTCATCCAATAAACCTCGTTGCTTTAGGTCGGTAATCAATGCCGCCGACGAGCGATCCACGTCTTGCGCCTGCATCGCCATTTCCTTCGGTAAGTTGCCATGGGAATCCCAACCCTGATGGTAAATCTGAACGAAACGAACCCCGGATTCCGAGAGTTTTCTCGCCAGTAAAACATTCGCCGCATAGGTTCCCGGAACCAAACATTCCGGTCCATACATCTTCACGATGTGATCCGGTTCTTTCGACAAATCCGTCAACTCCGGTACAGCCGTCTGCATGCGATAGGCCATTTCATATTGCTGAACTTTGGCCTCTACCTCCGGATCTTTGTTCTCCGAAAATCCCTCGTGATTCAATTCAGCCAGTTGGTCCAACATCTTTCGTCGCCCCGCTTTATCAATTCCATCCGAGTCATTCAAATAAAGAATCGGATCCTCCGAACTGCTGAAAACAACACCCTGGTGCGTCGAGTCCAAAAAGCCATTCGTCCAAAGCTTCGAATAGACCCCCTGCCCATTTCCCCTACCGCGTGAAAGTAACACACAAAAAGCCGGTAGATTTTTATTCTCACTCCCCAAACCATAGGACATCCATGCCCCCATGCTCGGACGGTTACCCACCTGTGCTCCCGTCTGCAAAAAAGTCAAGGCTGGATCGTGATTGATCGCATCCGTATTCATGGTTCGGATCACGCAAATGTCATCCGCCACCGAACCAATATGCGGGAATAGATCACTGATATACGTCCCCGATTTTCCGTATTGCTTAAAATTGTAAAAGGACCCTACCAAAGGAAATTTATCCTGCGAGGCCGTCATCCCGGTCAATCGTTGACCGCCTCGAATCGAATCCGGCAGATCCTGACCAGCCATCTTGTTCAAGGTTGGCTTGTAATCGAAACTCTCGTACTGAGACGGTGCTCCGTTTTGGCAGAGGTAAATCACGCGCTTTGCTTTCGGTGCAAAATGGGCTACGCCCAAGGGCAATGATTGTAAGGAGGATTCGCCTTTGAATAGGTCGGGGACCAACAACGATCCTAAGGCCAAACCACCAATGCCCGCCGCGGCTTGTCCGAAGAAATGCCGGCGGGTAATGTTCAGTCGGTTTTTGAAAAATTCGTTTTCCATATTACACGCGCATGATGGCCTCCTCCATGTTATAGATTAATTGAATCGTCAGCATCATCGCCGCCGTCGACCCGGTAACTGCCGCCTTATCCTGTTTGTATTCCCCGATTTGCATCAACTTTTGAACCTTCTTCGGATTTTTCATGCAGGAGGCTTGTTCCTCTTCGTAGTATTTTTTCAGCAGGGCGAGTTCTTTTTCTTTGGGGGCCCGACAAATAATTCGTCGGAAAGCCTTCGTCAATTTCTCCTCCAAAGTCCCTTTTTCATGGGAAAATTGACTCGCCAAAACCCGGGAGCTTTCCAATACATGCGGGTCATTCATCATCACCAAGGCCTGCAAGGGCGTATTCGTCCGTCCACGTTGTACCTCACATTGATCCCGATTACTCGCATCAAATATCAGCATCGTCGGCGGAGGAACCGTGCGCTTAATGAAAACATACATTCCTCGTCGGTATAAATCCTGGTTATGATCCTGGATGTAATTCATCAAGGATCCTCGCCCCGAAGTAGCAACTTCCCAAAGTCCTTTGGGCTGGTAGGTCTTCACACTCGGCCCACCGATTTCCGGATTTAGAATGCCTGCGGCCGACAAGACCTGATCCCGAACTTGTTCTGCCGGAATGCGAATACGGGACATCCGAGAAAGATAGATGTTCTCGGGATCGGTTTGTAGCGAGGCCGAGGTCACGGTAGAGGCTTGTTGGTAGGTTGCCGACATCACCATCTGCTTCACCAATCGTTTGATATTCCAGCCATGACTTTGGAAATCGACGGCCAACCAATCCAATAATTCCGGATGCGTTGGAAGTTCACCCTGCATCCCGAAATCGCCTACCGTTTTCACGATTCCCCGACCGAATATTTGTGCCCACATGCGGTTCACGAATACCCGAGCGGTTAAGGGATTTTTCGGATCTAACAACCAACGCGCGAGACCCAAACGGTTTTGACCATATTTCGTTGGCGAATAGGGCAAGATGCTTTTGGGGATTCCAAAACTTACTTCGGGTCCGGGCATGTCGTAATTTCCGCGCGACAAGACGTAGGTAGGCCGGAGCTTACTTGAGTCGGCCATGACCATGACATCCACGGTGGCGGTATCCTTTTTGTGGATAAACTTTAAGATCGATTGCACGTCCTGCGTCGTGATGGACATGTTCGGAGGATCTGCGAAAGAGGCATCAATCGTCCCAAATAATCCCTTTTCTGGTACTTGATTAAAGAAGGCGTAAGTACTGTAATAGTCCTTTTGGGAGATCGGGTCGTATTTATGATCGTGGCAACGTGCGCATTCGAAAGTCAATGCAAGAAAGGATTTTGAGAAGGTATTTGTGCGGTCGTTCACATATTCGACCCGGTATTCCTCATCGATCACACCGCCTTCCTGGGTAATCTTATGATTTCGGTTGAACCCCGTGGCAAGCAACATCTCCTTGGTAGGCTTCGGTAAGAGGTCGCCGGCCAATTGCCAAGTGACGAATTTGGAATATGTATAATTCGAATTGAAGGCATGAATCACCCAATCCCGCCAGGGCCACATGGTGCGCAAGCCGTCATCTTGATAGCCATGGGAATCCGCATATCGTGCCAAGTCCAACCATTGAATCGACATTTTTTCGCCGTAATGCTTACTGCTCAACAATTCATTGACAATCTTTTCATAGGCCTGCGGGCTTTCGTCCTTTAAAAAACGATCCTGCATCTCGATGGTCGGAGGAAGACCCGTTAAGTCCAAACAAACGCGCTTCAGCAATTGCTCCTTGCTCGCCTCCGGACTCGGTTTCAAGGATTTTTCGGCCATTTTCGCATAGACAAAATAGTCGATTGGATTACGAACCCAATCCTCATCCGCCTCTGGCAATGACGCCTTAACCGGTTGGATAAAAGCCCAGTGGGGTTTATACACTGCGCCTTGTTTGATCCACTTTTCGATTAAATCAATCTCGTGCTGGGAAACCGTCAAATGCGAACTCATCGTAGGCATCCGAAGTGAAGTATCTTTCGTGATCAAGCGCTGAAATGCATCCGAAGCCTCCGGATTTCCGGGTACGATGGCGTGCATGCTCGGATTGTCCTTGAAGGCGGCATAAGCTCCTTCGGGCGTATCCAATCGTAGATTCGCTTTTCGTTTGTTGGCATCCGGCCCATGGCACTTAAAACAACGGTCGGAAAAGATGGGTCGAATGTGGTAGTTGTAGTCGACGACATCCGGTATAGCCGTGTCCTGCGCTTGGGTATCCGTGCAACGCGTGTAGGCGAAAATACTCATCCCAATGATGATAAAAATGAGTATGGAACGGATGGGCCTATTCATGTTAAATGCGCTCTAATTTGATAGGATAAGTTTTATTAGATGCCCATTGTGGAACATAAATGTTTTCATCAGAATCCGAATAGACGTCATGAGGATGAATAAATACGTGATTTTCATCCTCTTTATGTTGGG
>JBJTMZ010000036.1:0-2794 GCA_046073805.1 Aquirufa sp. | reverse complement strand
CTTTAAGTCGACCAAAAATGGCTTAAAAGCCTATGAGTTGAGCGTATTTGCCTCTCCATTTATCTCAATGACTTACAATTTTAAATTTTTATAAGAATGCCTTTTTCTAGAATATTCATATACTTATTTGCCCTGTCGCTCTTTTCATGCGTACAACCGATTGACAATTTTGTTCAAAAGGATGCCACCTCATTCGTAACCATTGAAGCTGATATCGCTGATGATCCGGAATTATGTAAAATTCGATTATCGAGTTCTGCGAATCGGATTATGTCTTCATTGCCTCAACCAATTTCCAAGGCAGAAGTGTATGTTATGGACGCACAAGGTCAGAAGACCTATTTCAAGGAAGTAGCTAAGCCATTGGGTACTTATTTGCCTGCGGATAAAGGATTTTCAGGTAAAGTAGGTGGAAGTTATAAGTTGTTTATTAAAACGCTAACGGGTCAACAATACGAAAGTTCGATCGAGACCATGCGTGCTGTCCCTGAGATTGAGAATTCGATTGTACGCTTTGAGGCTTTTGAACAATATGCAATGGTGGACCCTCGTCGGGCCGGATTTACCGTTTACTTGGATTTCAAAGATTTACCAAGTGAAGGGGATTATTTCATGTGGAATTGGAAGCACTATGAGCGCGTACAATTTTGTGCGACCTGTACCGATGGTGGGCGATTTGATTTCGTGAGGACGCTGGATTGTGTGTTACCTCGTTTCCCCAATAACAACATTTTGAACTATCGATGCGATGGAAATTGCTGGGATATAACCACGAATAATGACCTTAATGTATTTTCAGATGTTTTAACGAATGGACAGCGTGTGGTGGGCCGACAAGTTGCTCGTCTTCCGTTTGATGGCTATGGCGCTTATTATTTCCGATTGGAGCAACGTTCCATAACGAAGAGTGTGTATAATTTCTATCAATCATTGATCTCATCCCAACAATCTACGGGGTCCTTATTTGATGTACCCGCAGAAACTCGTTTCAGTTTAAACATAAAATCCATAACAAATCCTGATGAACGCGTGTTAGGTATATTTAACGTGTTTTCGGTGCGTAAAAAGATCTTTAATATTGATCGTCGGAAAGATATTCCAGCTGGCTACTCACCGATTACCTACCCAATACCTGGTGAAACCTATGCTTGTCCTCCGGGATCTGTAGGTTGTCAAGATTTGGCTCCTTGTGTAGAGGGCCCAACTCGGACAAAAATTACGCCGGAAGGTTGGGTGTTCTAATTAATTAGGCCAAATTTGTGTTATGATTGGAGTTTTGTTAGTCAATTTGGGTACGCCGGATAATCCGAAGACCCCAGCAGTTCGTAAATACCTACGCGAATTTTTGATGGATGGACGGGTCATTGACATTCCCTACATCGTTCGTAGTATCCTTGTTAATGGAATTATTGCCCCTTTTCGGGCTCCTAAATCTGCTAAAATCTACCAAGAATTGTGGGAGGAGCGTGGCTCGCCCCTGAAATTTTATGGGGAAGACGTGGCCAGAGATTTGCAGACGCAATTAGGGGATGCCTATTATGTTCGCTTAGCGATGCGTTATCAGTCGCCGGACATGAAGTCGGCACTAGCCGATATGCAATCCAAGAACCTCAAGAAACTCATCGTGATTCCTTTCTTTCCACAGTATGCGTCGGCTACGACGGGTTCGGTGTATGAACGCGTGATGGAATTAATGAAGGATTGGCAGGTCATGCCTGCGCTTTCGATGGTGAGTTATTTCTATGACCATCCGGATTTTGCCAAGTATTTTGCCTCCAAAGCGGCGAACTACCAAAAGGATGTTGATTTCGACTATTATTTATTCTCTTACCACGGTGTCCCCGAGCGTCATATTCGCAAAGGGGATTATACTAAAAACACCTGTGTTTTCGGTTCATGCTGTGACACAATTACCGAGAAAAACCATGGCTGTTACCGCGCGCAATGCCACGAGACAACGCGTCGGATTGCTGCTGAAATGGGCCTCAAGCCAGGAACTTATGGAACGGCGTTCCAAAGTCGCTTGGGTCGCGACCCTTGGTTACAACCCTATACGGATGAAACTATTAAGAAATTAGTGGCTGAGGGCAAGAAGAAAATCTTGGCATTCTCACCCGCTTTTGTGGCTGATTGTTTGGAAACGACGATTGAGGTAGGAGAGGAGTACAAGGAATTATTCGAGGAAGCAGGTGGTGAACATTGGCAATTGGTGGAAAGTCTAAATAATTCGCCTGAATGGGTCGGCATTTTAGAAGATCTCGTTAAAAAAGCATAAGATGTTGTATTTAGTATTATCCGTTATTTTCTCCGTTTTATTACTGGTGAATTTTCGTGCACATGCGCGTTTTCAAGTCGACACGCGAATTGCGATTCTATTAAATTATCCAGTTTGTTTTCTATCGGCTTGGTTACATCAACCCTCCGCCATTCCTTTTCAATGGCCTTCCACGATGGATACCGACTTATTGATGATTATGGGTGTCGGCTTTGTTATTACCTTTTTATTATCGGGTTTTTCGACCCAGAAGAATGGCATGGCGCCTACTTCTTTGGCTAATAACATTTCCTTGGTGATACCTGTGCTCATCAACTTGTTTATCTTAAAAACGGGAGGAGAGATTACGGTTCCCATCGCAGTAGGACTTGCTTTTTCGTTTGCCGCGATTTATTTCTGCAGTCCCAAAGTTAATTTGGAATCCGGCTTCAAACCGGTGGTTTCTTTGTTGATCGCCGTATTTGTTGCCTATGGATTAACGAATACCTTATTTGGTTATTTAAATAGCTACCTAACTGT
>JBJTMZ010000035.1:0-2809 GCA_046073805.1 Aquirufa sp. | reverse complement strand
CATCATGCGTTTCGAAATGCGGGTCATGCCCGATAGCGTCATCATGGGTCTATTGGCCAACTTCCACTCGAAATCATTTTGAAAGAGTCCTGAGTTTTCTTTCACAGCACCGAGGCCCAAATTCAGGGTAACATTTTGTTCTTTGGAACCCAGTGTTAGGGAACCATAGCCGGCGCCTACACCGAAATTAAAGTCTCGGATGAGCGAGTTTGCTACGATGATTCCACCGCCTACGTGCACGTTTTTGGATACCTGGTAGCCCACTTTGGGGGTAACAAATAGGACGAAGGGGATGACGACACCCGCGCCGATGGAAAAGTGATCGCTCAAACCGAGTTGGAAGGAGTTTACCAGAAAGTACGCGTTTTGGTAGTATTTATCCCCTTTTTGTAGCGGAATGGCGGATGGGCCAAAGAAATAGCGAGTAGGTTGTGGGTTTGGGAAAGTTGAGTTACCAGACTTTCCTAAATGAGTTACGGTTTGAATATTTTCCCAGGGGATGGTCATTAAGCCAGTTTCTGGAATATTGATTGTAATCGACTTGTCATTTTGGTAGTTCAATGTTCCCTGGACTGAATTACCTTGCTTGAGATCAATCCGTACCAAGGTGGAATCTTGAGCTTTCGCGATGCTAACAATCGCCAGGAAAAAGAGAATGATCCATGCTTTCATACGATGAAGGGTTTAGCTTGGGATTCAAGGTAGGATTTTTTTCGTAATCCCTCACCAAGGTAATCTGTGATTATTTTTCTTCCGAGGTAAGGGATTCGTTTTAGAAATCCGTATCATTCAGTTCATGTCGGGTATAATATTCCTGGATGCGTAATTTCTCTTGCTGGGTATTTATCAGTAGCGTCATGTTCCAAAAAACGAATTCAGGAACATATGGATTTTTCTCTTGATTGTAGTTTTCAAGAATTATCAGTTTATTGTTGGTATGAAATACACCCTTCTATTACTTTTTATTTTTCAAGTGGCTTTCGCCCAGCAAAAAACATCCTTTGGAAATAATTCACAGGTGGGGAAATATGCCTCCATTCGTGGTTGCAACATGTATTATGAAACCTATGGACAGGGAGAACCGCTTCTCATCATTCATGGAAACGGTGGGTCCATCAAGGATTTTCAACATCAGATTCCGTACTTCAGTCAATTTTATCGGGTGATTTTGGCGGATAATCGTTCGCATGGTAAGTCGGTCGATACGCAAGATTCCCTGAGTTACGAAATGATGGCAGATGATTTTGCGGGATTATTGGATCATCTCAAGATTGACTCCGCTCAAGTAATAGGTTGGAGCGACGGGGGAATCAATGGATTATTGTTGGCGAGCCGGCACCCCAAAAAAGTCAAGAAATTGGCCGTAACGGGAGCGAACTTAACGCCGGATGCGGGTACGAGTGCTGATCCCTGGGTAGTTGAATTTGTGAAACATAACATTGATAGTCTGCGTCGCTTGCCCGCTACGCAAGAGAATAAAAGATGGTTGAAATTAAATCGGATGTTGGTCGAGCAGCCGCATATCAGCCATCAAGAATTAAATAAAATTCAATGCCCAACCTTGGTGATTGGGGGAGATCATGATGTGATTGTTACCCGACACACCTTGGAGATTGCTGAGAATATTTCCAAATCGTATTTGTGGATATTACCGAATTCAGGGCATTCCACGCCTGTTAACTATGCAACTCAATTTAATCAAAATGTGCATGATTTCTTGAAAAGCCCTTACCGGAAGATTGAGAAATTTGCCAAATTTAACTAAACCATGAAAAAACTAATTTACAGTTTACTGGCTGTCGCTGTTCTTTTGGGCAGTTGCCAAAAAGACGCTCCCAAGGGGACGGAAGAACACATCGCCGATATCACGGAAGCGGTGGATGATGATGCTTTAACGAATGCCCAAAATGCGCCAGGGGACTGGATGTCCTATGGATTGAATTATTCGGAGGACCGATTTAGTCCGTTGACGCAGATTAACAAGGATAATGTGAGTCAGTTGTCTTTGGCTTGGTCGACGGATTTGGGGACCAATCGGGGTATCGAAGCCACGCCATTGGTGGTGGATGGTATTATGTTTTTGAGTGGACCCTGGTCGGTCGTATATGCCTTAGATACCCGCACGGGGAAAATCCTGTGGACCTACGACCCGGAAGTGCCCAAGCAGACGGGAATTAAGACCTGTTGTGATGTAGTCAACCGCGGTATTGCGATGTACAAGGGTAATATTTTCGCTGGGACATTGGATGGCCGATTGGTATCGATTAAGGCAAGTACAGGTAAATTGAATTGGGCCGTTCAAACGGTGGACACGACTCGTGCCTACACGATAACCGGAGCACCGCGTGTCTATGATGGGAAGGTAATTATTGGAAATTCAGGTGCGGACCTTGGGGTGCGTGGGTATGTAACGGCTTACAATGCGGAGGATGGAAAGGAGGCTTGGCGTTTCTGGACGGTGCCGGGAGATCCGAAGAAAGGATTTGAGTCGAAAGCCATGGAGGACGCTGCCAAAACTTGGAACGGAGAATGGTGGAAGATTGGTGGGGGAGGAACGGCCTGGGATGGCTTTGCTTATGACCCGGCCCTGGGATTGGTGTATATCGGGACGGGAAATGGTTCGCCATGGAATCGGGAGATTCGTAGTCCGGGCGGAGGCGATAACCTTTATTTGTCTTCGATTGTGGCGGTGGATGTGAAAACGGGGGAATACAAATGGCATTATCAAACGACACCGGGAGAGACCTGGGATTTTACGGCGGTGCAGCAGATGATTTTGGCCAATATTCAGATAGGTGGCAAGGAGCGT
>JBJTMZ010000034.1:0-5387 GCA_046073805.1 Aquirufa sp. | reverse complement strand
TGGCCTTAAAGGAACGCGGAACGACGGTTTTATTCTCCACGCACCGCATGGAGTCAGTCGAGGAGTTATGCGATGAAATTGCCTTGATCAATCATGCCGAAGTGGTACTTTCAGGTAATAAGACAGAGGTTCAAAATCGATTTAAAAAGAATCAATTTGCGATACGTTTTACGGGAGATTTGGGAGCTATAGCCGATAGCGATGTCGTGTCTAGCCAGCCAGGGAATGCGATTTTGCGTTTTGCGGAAGGCTTGTCAACTAACGATGCAATTTCTCGCATAATTAAACAGGTTAATTTGCTGGAATTCAAGGAGTTAATCCCTTCTTTTAATGAAATATTTATCCAAGTTGTCAACGAAACGAACGCCTAATGAATAAGATATTATTAGTTATCCAACGGGAATACATGACCCGTGTTTTGAAAAAATCCTTCTGGATATCGTCACTTTTAGCACCCGTATTAATCACAGCCATTTATGCGATTCCGATCTGGTTGGCCATGAAGGATAAGGAGGTAAAAAAGGTGGCCATTTTAGACCAGAGTCATTTGTGGAAAGCGTCGGATTTGCAGGACAAGGAGCTGGTATTTACGTTTGTTTCTAAGTCGGAAACAGCGTTTAAAACCCAGTTTGCCGCCGAAGGCTATGATGCGTTTGTGAGTGTGCCTGGCGATGTATTAACGAATCCCAAAGGGCTTCATATTTATTCCTCGAAGAACATTGGGCTTTCCCTGAAAGAATCGGTAGAGCGATTGATTCAGAATAAGGTCCGGCAGGAGTTGATGTATAAAGCGGGAATTTCAGCGAAAGTTTACGAGGATACTCAAGTGGATATAGACAGTGAAACCATCACGATTTCCGAGTCGGGGGATGAGACGAATTCAAGTTCGGCTGGAGCCATGATATTGGCTGGGGTAATGGGCTTAATACTCTATGTGACTCTTTTGTTGTATGGGTCACAAGTAATGAATGGGGTGATTGAAGAAAAGAGTAATCGGATTATTGAGGTCATCATTTCGTCGGTAAAGCCTTATCAGTTGATGCTAGGTAAGATTATTGGGGTTGGGCTCGTGGGACTGACGCAATTCGTTTTATGGATTGTTTTAACGATCGGATTGACACAATTCACAGGTAAGTTTTATGCTTCGAAAGCAAAAGCCGCTGTGGAGCTTAATCAAGGAAAAGCGTCCGTCGATATGGATAAAGCGATGCAAGATTCACCGATGGGGGAGGTAACCAAGGTGCTTGAAAGTACCAATATCCCTTTGATCTTGCTGTCATTTTTGTTCTATTTCTTTGTCGGTTATTTGTTGTACAGCTCGCTTTTTGCGGCGATAGGGTCTGCGGTGGAGAGCCCCACCGAAGCGCAGCAGTTTACGTTTATTGTCATGATTCCGATTATCCTATCGTTTTTGTTAGCTCAGTACACGATGCAAGACCCAGATAGTACAATCGCATTTTGGGCTTCGATGATACCGTTTACTTCGCCGATTAATATGATGGTTCGCTTGCCTTATGGTGTTCCTGTATGGGAATTAGCGGTTTCTATGGTTTTATTGGTACTCGATTTTCTTGCCTGCAGTTGGCTTTCAGCACGCATTTATCGCGTGGGTATTCTCATGTATGGCAAAAAAGTGACCTGGAAGGAACTCGCCAAATGGCTGTTTTATCAAGGTTAATTAGGCATTTAGCCATTTATCTAAATCATTTGGATTAAACCCAGCGATTAGGCGTTTTTCATCTTGAATGATGGGGCGTTTAATCGCTGAATTTTTTTCTAAAAGGAATTTAAATACCTCTTGGGGATCATCCATTTTTGTCTTTGTCGCCTCATCCAATTGGCGATAGGTGGATCCTTGTTTGTTCAATACTTTTTCGAGTCCAAGTTCATCGATAAAGCTTTGTAAAATGCTGGGGGTAATGCCTTGTTTCTTATAGTTATGGAATTCGAAAGGAATGCCTTTTTCTTGTAGAAATTCAAAGGTTTTTTTCATGGTATTGCAGGCAGGAATTCCGTAGATCGTCAGCATGTTAATTTTTAGTTAAAATGTTCCCACCTTGTTGCTTTTGGTGGTATTTTTGTGAATTGAATACAAAAATAACACAAATAGCCGTATGGAATATAGAATTGAAAAAGATACGATGGGTAAGGTAAACGTGCCTGCACATGTATATTGGGGCGCGCAGACGCAGCGTTCGATTGAAAACTTCCCGATTGCTCAGGATATCAACAAGATGCCGAAGGAGATCATTCGTGCGTTTGCCTATTTGAAAAAGGCGGCAGCTATCACCAATTTTGAGGCGGGTGTATTGGATGAGGCGAAGAAAAATTTGATTGCGCAGGTTTGTGATGAGATTTTAGCGGGTCAATTGGCTGATCAATTCCCATTGGTTGTTTGGCAAACGGGTTCAGGTACACAGTCGAATATGAATTGCAATGAGGTGATTGCCTACCGTGCGCATGTTCTACAAGGAGGGAGTTTGATGGATGAGCAGAAGTTTGTACATCCGAATGATGATGTGAATAAGTCGCAGTCGTCGAATGATACCTTCCCAACGGCCATGCACATCGCTGCGTATCAAGCCTTAATCGAAGTAACGATCCCTGGAATTACGAAATTAAGAGATACGCTAGACGCAAAAGCAAAGGCGTTTAAAAACGTCGTAAAGATCGGACGGACCCACTTTATGGATGCCACCCCTTTGACCTTAGGTCAGGAGTTTTCAGGCTATGTTTCTCAATTAAACCATGGCTTAAAGGCCATCAATAATTGTTTAGATCACTTAGCTGAGTTGGCTTTAGGAGGGACAGCTGTAGGTACTGGAATTAATACCCCTAAAGGTTATTCAGAAAACGTTGCAAAGCACATTGCGAACCTAACAGGATTGCCCTTTAGAACGGCTGAAAACAAGTTTGAGGCCTTGGCAGCACACGACGCCATTGTAGAGGCACACGGCGCGTTAAAAACGGTTGCAGTAAGCTTAATGAAGATTGGTAATGACGTGCGCATGTTGTCTTCAGGTCCACGTTCGGGTATTGGAGAGATTTATATTCCGGATAACGAACCAGGCTCATCCATCATGCCAGGGAAAGTTAATCCTACGCAGTGTGAGGCGATGACTATGGTTGCCGCACAAGTGTTGGGAAATGATGTCGCGATTAATATCGGTGGTGCCTCAGGTCACTTCGAATTAAATGTGTTCAAGCCCGTGATGATTTATAACTTCTTGCATTCAGCTCGTCTGATTGGAGATGTATGTGTGGCATTTAATGATAAGTGTGCGGTGGGTATTGAACCGTTACATGATAACATTGCGAAGCACGTAAATAACTCATTAATGCTTGTGACTGCCTTGAATACCAAAATTGGTTATTACAAAGCAGCCGAAATCGCTCAAACGGCCCATAAAAATGGCTCAACCTTAAAAGAAACAGCTATTGCCTTGGGATATTTGACCGCAGAGGAGTTTGATGCGTGGGTACGCCCTGAGAATATGGTAGGAGAGATCAACGTATAAGGAAGAAAAAAATACGCGATTCTCGTGCGATTGCCTTTAAAATGCCTCATACGAAACGTATGGGGCATTTTTATGCCATTTCGCGTAATTCGATGGTGTAAAACGGGTTTGGGAACGGAAAACTCTCCGCGACATGCGTCGCCTCTTCCCAGGATGACATGATTAATGTGATGACTTGCGAAATCTCTCCGCCGTCGATCAACTGAACTATCTTTTGTTCTATTTTTCCACTCGCTCCCAAATACATCGTTTGACCTGAAAATTTTTGGTAAAGCATGTCTTGGTATTGCTCTTTGACCGACTTCAGCCAAGTTCGAATTTGCTCCAATTCTTCGGTTGATGCGAGGCTATTAGCTCCAGAAATTCCTTCAACAGGTCCACGAATAATGATCACAAAACGCTTCATATAAATTGTATTATTCTAATTTTAAAACTCACTTTGAAATTTGTCAAATGGGTTCTCTGCTTTCACTTTCGGGGCTCTGACAACGCGCTCTTTGGGAGGTGATTTTGGTGCTACTTGACTCGCTGGGAGTAGGGGAGTTAACCAATTGGCCAACTCGGCTAATACCTGTTTTTCTAAGGAGTAATAGATGAAGACTCCGTTACGTCTAGTGCTGACAATACCCGCCTCTTTAAGTACCGATAGATGCCTGGAAATGGTCGGTGCAGCATAGTCAAATTGATCAAAAATACTACTCGCTGGCAACTCACCATCTTTCAGCATCTCGATAATCTTACGTCGGGACTCATCCCCAATAGCCTTACTTATCGTTTCGATTGTCATGTATTGATTACTTAATTAGCTAATTTAATATATTCTATTTACTTATCAAAATTGCTTCAATACAGCATATACGATACCATTTGTTTGTTCGACTAATTAATTAGCTGAAACACTAATTATTATTTAGTCATTAAGCTATATATTTAGCGAGACAGGTTAATATATTTAGCTATTTAGCTTAATAGATGTTATGATGTTCAGCTGATCTTTTTGGGGGGCTTCATGCTTCGTTTTTTTCCTGATGTATCTTTTATCAATTGGTTTCATCGCAAAAAAATAGCCAAGTGATTCATTCACCTGGCTAGTTCATTCGTATAGATTTATTTCGCTTTGTCTAGTCGCGCACGTAGATTCTTTTCACCCGTGTTGAGATGCTTGTCATCATTTCGTAAGGTATTGTTTGTGCTGATTTGGCTAATGCACCTAATTGTATTTTTCCGCCAAATACAATGGCTTCATCTCCTTCCTTTATTTGAGGTAAATGACTGACATCTACCATGCACATGTCCATGCAGATGCTGCCAACTGTCGGGCATAATTCACCGTTAATTTCGAATTGTCCTTGGCCACTTCCTAAGGTCCGACAGTAGCCATCGGCATAGCCAATGGCGAGTGTGGCAATCTTTCCATCTTCTTGGAATTGTCCTATTCTTCCATAGCCGACGGTTTCCCCTTTCTTGACATTTTTAACCTGAGATACGTAGGTTTTTAAGGTTAATACGTTTTCAAGTGATTTTTTTTCGTCCGAATTTCCTGAAATTCCATACATACTGATGCCAAATCTGACCATATCATGCCTAGCTTCTGGGTAATTGTGGATGGCAGCGGAGTTGGCGATATGCCATAAGGGGCGGTAAGCTAGGCTATTGCTAATGGCCGTAGCTGCTTCATTAAATTGATTGATTTGATACTCGGTAAAATCTTTGTGTTTTGGGTTTTCCGAGGCTGCTAAATGGCTTAATATACTGACGATCCACAACTGGGGCATTTGGCTTAATTGCTCCGTTAGGGAATTGATATCTTGCATCTCAAATCCCAAGCGTTTCATACCTGTATCTAGTTTGATATGGATTTTGATATTT
>JBJTMZ010000033.1:0-9270 GCA_046073805.1 Aquirufa sp. | reverse complement strand
AGATGGATTCGAACCACCGTAGGCATTCACCAGCAGATTTACAGTCTGCCCCATTTGGCCGCTCTGGTATATCCCCTTCATTTTGTTTCAGCGAAACGTTTTGCTGAAATAGTTCGCAAAAGTAGCTCCTTTTTTGATTTCTGCAAAGCTCTCACCAAAAAAAATGTGATATTTTTTATTATAGTTTAATTCCGAAGCTAAATGCCGTTAATTGTGGACCATATCCCTTTTCAAATATGGGAGATAAATCATAATTGAAGAATAACTCCCCAATATGACGCAGACCTATTTCTGCCTTAACCCCATAACGAACTTGATTGATGTTAAAGTTCGATCCCTCTCGTCTTAGATTTTCATTTTTCTCCTCAATCGTTTTGGTCCAACTATCTAAACGATAACTTACATAGCCCCCAATTCCAATCATCTTAATCGCCGACTGCTTACTGAATGCGACGTAAGGCATGATGGGTAGCGTGATGTACGATACGGTCAACTTATTTTTTTGCAACTGGATTTCATTTCCTTGCGCATCCAGCATGGGTTGAAAGATCGTTGCGCCGCCCGACTTAGTTACCACGCGATTGTGATCAAACATGAAGTTGTACCAATCAAAAGAAACCCCATACCCTAACTTCAATGCACTCTTCCTACCACTCGCAATCGTAGCCGAACTAGAGAAATCTAAACTCACAAAACGCGATCCCAAAGGCTTTAATTGCGAATCCGTACTCAAATAAGGTGCTGGGTATATCATAGTCGTCACCTCAGGCATTTTTCCATTTAATCCATTAAGGCCCAAATAAATATTAAACCCTTTGCTCGTGTAGAAATCAGTAGCCTTTTCTTTTTTCTGTGTTTTGGTTGAATCCTTCCCCCAAATCACCTTGGTCTCCTCGCCATTGGCCTCCTTGACCTGTACGCCATTCCAATCCACATGCACTTCCTCCTTGCCATCTTTCACATGAATTCCATTCCAGCCCACACGAACCTCTTCCTTGCCATCGCTGTGAATCACCAAGGATTTTCCTAAACTGTCATTTTTTACACTAATCTTTCGATCATCATTCGGATAGGTCATTTTAAAGGTCTTCTCCCTCGAATCATATTTGGCACCTGATTTGATTACACCAATCTTTACTTTACTTCCACCGATCTGAACCGATAAGCTACTATCCCCTTCGGAATCCGTGCGAATCACTGTCCGAATCTGTTGCCATAGACTATCTGTCAAAACCAATCCCTTCTTTTGAAAAATCTGATCTAATTCTTCCCGAAGCGTTTTGCCTTTATCTTGGCTTCCCCCCACCACGGTTTGATTGCGCTTGTCAATCTTCAATAATAAGCTATCGGGATTCGCATGTCCGAATAATTGATTAGCTAGCCCCAAAAAGACGATAAATAATAATGTTCTCATTGTAGTTGAAATGTTTGTTTAACGGTTTGTTCTGTACGATAATAAGTATTTGCCACCTGATGTATCCCATCGATGAGCGAAGGCTTCCCTTCTCTTAATTCTTGCCAAACAGGTTCCTCCCCCTTGACTACTTGTTTAAGTTGTTTCAAAAACCGGCCCAGTCCCCTCTGTTTTTGCTTCGGGGGTTCATTCTCTCGATACGCCACAGCAACTGGCATTGCCTTTTCCTCCACCGGATCGATGTCCACACGAACCCAAATTTCTTCATCATTCTCTTGCTTTGGCGCCATAGCGGCAATCGGTTCTTTGGCCTCTTCCACAACTGGGCTATCTACATTGGGTAATTTTTCGATGACGGGAGGAGCTGATGGTTCCTGATCGATTGTTAGCTTGACCTTAGTTGAGACGATCGCGTCCACATCGGAAGGCAATGGGATAGACTCCAAAGTAGTCGGCTTAGTTTTTGATTCCACGACCAAAGGAATTCCCTTTTCCTCCTGCGGGCTTTGATTCCAATTCAAACCAATGAGGATGCTGATGACTGCGGCGGCCGACCAGGTCCATGGGCTCAATCGAATCCGCGTCCACATCGGACGAACTTCTTGTTCGTCTAATTTGGTTTCGATTTTGTCCCAGAGATTGGAAGGTACCTCGTCGCTCTGGTCTTGAATTTTCTTTCGCCAGACCTTGTCAAGCTCTTCCCAAGAAGTGTTGTTTGGCTCGTTCATAATTCAATTAGTTTCATTTTTTGCTGGATCATCGTTCTAGCTCTGGATAATTGAGACTTCGACGTTCCTGCTGATATTTGTAACATCGTTGCTATCTCATCATGCGAATATCCCTCGATCGCATATAAGTTAAAAACCGTTCGGTATCCCGGGGGTAGTTCCGCGATTAATGCCTCAATCTCCGCTGTGCGTAAATACATAAACGCCTCATCTGCTTGTCCAATTCCCCAGGCTTCCTCGATGGGTTTCGAATACATATCTCCTTGTTTTCGAATTTTCATCAAGCACTCATTGACCATAATACGCCTAATCCATCCCTCGAAACTCCCATCCTCTTTAAAGCTATCTATTTTGGTAAACACCTTCATAAATCCCTCCATCAGCGCATCCTCTGCATCCGGGCCCACACCTAAATAACGCCGGCACACCGCCATCATCTTCCCTGAATAACGATTAAAGACAGCATGTTGCCCCATGCGATCCTGTTTTTTGCAGGATTGCACCAAAGTACGCTCATCTTCTAGGGTTGGTAAATGTTTTAGCAAGGCTGATAAATTGTTAATCGAGTGTAAAGATGGTTAAAAAGTCAAAATGGTTGCGTGGGTTTGAAAAGAATCCCAAAATTCCGTTCTTTACGGCCGAATTACTTATCTATGCCAAACGCAGCACCCATCGGGATTTTTGATAGTGGAATCGGCGGACTAACCCTCGCCCATGCCATTACGCAAGTAATGCCGCAAGAAAATATCATCTATTTCGGAGATACCGCTCATTTGCCCTATGGGGATAAATCAGCGACCTCCATTCAAGCCTATTCGCTTAAGATTTGTAATTTCTTAATGGAAAAGAATTGTAAGCTGATTCTCATTGCCTGCAACTCCGCTTCCGCAGCTGCCTATGATCTCGTAAAAACATACGTCGGCACGAAAGCCATCGTCGTGAATGTGATTGATCCCGTTATCGAATACCTTGACGATCATTGGCAAGGAAAAACGCTTGGCCTCATTGGTACCAAGCAAACCGTCAATTCGGGCATTTATGCTTCCAAAGCGGAATCCCTTGGGAAAGATATTCATATCCAATCGCTTGCTACCCCGCTGCTCGCTCCGATGATTGAGGAAGGTTTCTTCAACAACAATATCTCCGAACAAATCATCAAGGAATACCTTGCCAATCCGGTCTTAGCCAACATCGAAGGACTTATTTTGGGTTGCACCCATTATCCCTTGATTAAAAAGCAAATCGATGCTTATTTCGAGGGTAAAATATCAGTTATTGATACGTCCTTGATCGTTGCTTCGAAAATTAAATCCATTCTTGAAGAGAATGATTTACGGGTAGGTAACGAGAATATGCCTAGCCGACAGTTCTTTGTGTCCGACTACACGGATTCCTTTGAAAAGTCCACGCAAATTTTCTTTGGTGAGACGATCAAATTAACACAATATCCAATCTGGGATTAGTTGGCCTTCCCCAACAACTGAGAAACCCGCTGACGTAATTGCCATTTGGCAATACGCTCCTTCTGCTCTTGCTTACTCTGACGGAACCAAAGCCATGCCACAGCTCCTACCAACAAATAGGGAGCAGTCAATAAATACAAAATTCCAGTATTCAATCCCGTGGCAATATTCGATCGGCCATTCGATACGGTACTTTCCACGGTTGTTCTGCACATCGCACACTGAGCGTCCGCATCCCATTGAATGAGAATTAACATCAAAACCAGGAAAAATAATTTCTTATACATAGTAAGGGGAAATCATCAAATAAACAATTACTCCAGAAATAGAAACGTACAACCAAATAGGGTAGGCCCATTTTACGGATTTCTTATGTGCCTCGATATCCCCAGCCAACGCATGATACAAAGACATCAATACCAAACGCACGACACCAATCGATAAGATGATGTGTGAGGCCAATAAGAACAGATAGATCATCTTGATCGCACCATCGCCCCCAAACTTGGTTGATTCATTTGCCACGTGGTAAAGAATATAGAGTATCAAGAAAATAGCTCCTTGTAATACCGCCGCGCCCATCGCCTTGCGATGACCCGCAATATTCTTCTTTTTAATCGCAATTAAGCCAATAATCAACGTAAGCGCCGTAGTGCTATTGATGATGCCAATAAAATGGGGTAAAATTTTCGTCCAATCGCCCAAAGGTAATTTAGATGGCAAAGATAATAAGCCAGCCACCGCCAAAGGAATAGCAATGGAAATGATATTAATTATTAAGCTTGTTTTAGGAGTTTTTGTAATCTGTAGCATGTGCTTAATTTTCAGTACTGTAAATGCTTTTTAAAACCTTAATCTCCATGATTAAACGGTCGACTTCCTTCTTGTCGGTTCCATCGTAAAACCCTCGAATAACACCGTCTTTATCCACCAATACTAAACGCTCAGAATGAATAAATGTTTCGTCAGGATTTTTGATAGCGGCATCATATTCAGATGCATCTGCCAAAGGGACGTGAAATCCTTTTAATATTAGAGGATAAATGACTTTTTTATCGCCCGTCAAAAATGTCCACCGGGTCGAATCCGCTTCGAAGCGTTTGGCATACGCCGAAAGCTTTTCGGGTTTATCAAAATTGGGGTCAACCGACAGCGATATAAAGCGTATTTCTGGATCTTGATTGAATGTATCCGTTGCCCGACTAACCTGTGAGGTTATTTTTGGACAGATTGTTCCACAACGGGTAAAGAAGAAATTGGCAACGAAAATTTTGCCTTTTAAAGCGGCTGATGAAAATGGTTTTCCGGCTTCGTCGGTCAACTGAAATGAAGGAATCGTTTGAAACACCGTATCCATTTCTGATTCGTTCCAACGTGGATTTACGCGCTTCTCCATTTTAATCTCGCCTGTCGTTGAATCGATGGCAGGAATAAAGCGGGGTAATGTATAATGGTTCGTGCCGAATGTCTTTAGTCCTAAATAAATAAAGACAGGCACTATTAATGTCATTAATAAGATGCCTGTCTTCTTATTCATAATTCCTACAAGGAAAATGGGATGATTAATACATGTGACCGCCTTCGTAGATTAGGGCAATTAAAAGCCATACTACAAAGATGGTGGGCACTAAAATCATCCAAATAAGGGATTTCACTTCGTGCTTTAAGTGCATGAATTCGCCTACGATATAAAATGCCTTTACAATCGTCATGCCACAGAAGATCGCAACACGAAGGGTGTTTGCGGGCATCGTGAAGGCAATCACGAATTCAATCGCAGTTAATACCAAAAGGATCCAAAACGTTTTCCAAATCGCGCCTGTATTCGGAGCTGGAATTTCTTTTTCTGATGTTTCGTGTGCTACGTGAGCCATAATATCAACAAATAAAAATTAGACTAAATAGAAGAAGGTAAATACAAATACCCAAACAAGGTCTACAAAGTGCCAGTATAAGCCAACTTTCTCAACCATTTCATAATGACCTCTACGCTCGTAAACTCCTGTAGCAGCATTAAAGAAAATCAAGATATTTAAAATTACACCTGAGAATACGTGCGTACCATGGAATCCTGTGATAAAGAAGAATAAATCTGCAAATGCAGGAGGGCCATACGGGTTACGAACTAAGTTTGCGCCTTCAATAGGAGTTATTACACCGTCTACTAATTGCTTGGCTGCTAAAGATAAGTCTTCTGGGCCATGAATAAAGTGTGTCCACTCCCAAGCCTGAGAGCCCAAGAATGTAAATCCACCTACGATTGTCCACAACATCCATTTCTCAACATCCTTGCGATCTCCACGATGTCCAGCCTCAACAGCTAATACCATGGTTACGGAAGATGCAATCAAGATAAAAGTCATGATACCTACGAAAACCAAAGGCAATGACATGCCATGTAAAAATGGCACGGCTTCAAATACCTTTTCAGGGATTGGCCAGTGTGTTGTGGCAAAATAGAACGTATCAGGTGTTCCTTCCCAAGCCGGTTGGCTGAAACGAATCATTCCATAAGTGATCAATAATGCAGAGAATGTAAATGTATCTGACAGGAGGAAAAACCACATCATTAATTTACCGTAACTCGCTTTTAAAGGTTCTGATCCACCCGACCAAGTTAGGTTTTCGGGTACAGAAGGGGCAGAATGTGCAACTGACATGCGCTACTTGCTTAATTGTTAAACACTAAAAATAAAAATAAATATACCCATAATGCATCTAAAAAATGCCAATAGGTGGTACAAATCTTAATTTGGGTCAATTCTTTTGCATTAATTTTCAGTCGGAAAGCTGCCACAAGTGCAACTAGCAACACAATAAGTCCAGAGACCAAATGCAGCCCGTGAAGGCCTGAAAAAACATAAACAAAAGAACCTGACGGATTCCCTACAAAAAATACGTTTTGATTCACTAATTGAATCCATCCGTAAAATTGCATGATTAAGAAAATCAATCCGAGCACAAAAGTAATAGAAATACTTATTCGAAGCGCATTAAATTGGTCTTTTTTTGCTGCTAAATAAGCAAAATGCATGGATGCGCTGCTGCCGATTAAAACGACCGTACTGTAATAGAATAAATTTGGCAATTGGAATTCTACCCAATTACCCTCCGCCTTACGTACTAAATAGGCACTGGTAAAGGCTGCGAATAACATGATGATGGAAACGATAAACAACCACATCGTAAAAATTTTGGGATTCACCGAACGAGTTTCGTTGTCGACGAGGATTTCTTCTGGATTTTTCATGACTTAAGCTTTATCAAATAAAAAGGCAATTTGAACAATTAATAAATAAATGAAGGAACCAAACATCATCCACCTGGCGGCTTTGTCGGTCGGCTTCATCATTAAGTAAAACGTCTGTCCTAGAAACAAGCTACCTGCCACAATTGTTATGATGGCCGAGGTAATTCCAGTCATGTGCATCAAATACGGTAGGAATCCCAACGGGATTAAGAATATCGTATAGATCATGATGGTAAAGGCCGTTTTCAAGTCCTTTTTACCCTCGTTTGGCAGCATCCGGAATCCAGCCTTTTTATAGTCGGCATCCGCTACCCAAGCAATTGCCCAAAAGTGCGGGAATTGCCAGAAGAATTGAATGGCAAATAAAATACCTGGCTCCCAACCAAAATGTTGCGTGGCGGCAACCCACCCAATCATGGGAGGGAATGCCCCTGGGAAGGCACCTACAAACACGGATATGGGTCCCACTCGTTTTAAGGGTGTGTAAACATAGCCATAAAGGAAATAGGATAGGAGTCCTATGGCTGCCGCTTTCCAAGTGAAATAGCTTAAGATTCCAAGGGAAAGTGCCGCTACAATTAATCCATAGATTTGGGCGTTTTGTGGACTTAATGTGGCGGTAGGTAATGGACGCTTTGCCGTCCTTTTCATTAATTTATCGTATTCAATTTCTTTTAATTGATTGACAATGTTAGCCGCACCAGTCAAGAAAAAACCGCCCAATGAGATCAAGATGATATCTATCCACTTATGTTCGACTGGGGCTAACAGGAAACCAAATGTCCCTGAAAAAGCGACGGTCATCGACAAGCGGGATTTTAAAAGGGCGATATAGGGTTTTAATTGGCTCATGCTGTTCGGGTGATTAACCAAGCATGCACATGAAGCCCGAAAAGCATCAATGAACTTAGTAGGTGAATGGGTTGTGAGCCCAAAGGCAAGGCCAGATAAGCCATGATTACGCCAGATATGAGTGATAATCCGATGAGGAATACAAAACCTTTGACATACCTAGTTTCTGCAAGTGCCGTATGGCGAACTTTTTGCCACAAATAATAATGACTAGCTAATATTACCCAAGAGAATGTACGATGAATGATATATATGCTATCAAGATTTTCAATCCATTGGTTTTTTGCATTTTCGCCAACTAGTCGAATAACTCCATCCATGTTCTCACGGACTTGGGTGCCCAAGAGAATTTGTGCAACGATAATTATTCCATTGATAAATATCCAATTGCGTTGATTAGCTGTGATTTCTAGCGTACTTTTTCCAACCTGCATGGCCTTTAATAGAAAAAATAGCACGCCAGTGGTTAGTAACATGTGCATGGTTACGACGCCCGGCAACAGGAATGAATCGACGACAAATTTACCTAACACTGCATTGCCCATCACAAGGATAAAAGCTGCGAGGGTTGGAAGATAGACAGCTTTCCCTTTTTTGAAAGATAGGAGCAGTGTGATGGCCATAAAGAGGCCGGTTAACGCTCCGAATAAACGGTTAATGTATTCGATCCAAGTTTTGACAGGATTGAATAAAATTTCACCATGAAGTTTTTCCTTGTAGATCTCTTGGTAATTATAGGGTAACTCCGAGGCGTGAGTTGGTGGAATAAATTGACCAAAGCATTTGGGCCAATCAGGGCAACCCATGCCGGAACCGGTACTTCGTACAATGCCACCTGCTAATATGAGTACATATAAGCTAATTAAGGTGATCGTACCGAAGCGTTGGAATGACATGTAGGGAGCTAAAAAAAGGATGCATCCAAATGAAACCATTTCGATGCATCCTTTTGAGTGAGTTTAATTAACGATTATATGACTCGTTCTGTGCAGCCAATAAACTTTCAATCGCTTTTTCATTGGCGATTTCTTCATTTTCCTCTGGTAAGTTCGACTCAGGTGTTGCCGAGTATGGAACATTTTGCGGGATGAAATCAGTTGCAGCACCTGGCTTCGAATAATCGTAAGGCCAACGGTAAACTGCTGGAATTTCGCCTGGCCAGTTTCCATGTCCTGGGTCTACTGGAGTTGTCCACTCTAATGTAGTCGAGTTCCATGGATTCTGTGTCGCTTTCTTTCCTTTGAAGATCGAGTAGAAGAAGTTAAAGAAGAAGATAGCTTGAGCCGAGAATGTTAAGATGGCTGCAATAGAGATGAATGCATTCAAATCTGTGAAAGCTTCTTCACGACCATTACCTAATGCGGTGAATGAATAGTAACGACGTGGGAAACCAGCGATACCTGTGTAGTGCATTGGGAAGAATACGCAATAAACACCAACGAAAGTAGCCCAGAAGTGGATGTAACCTAATGTTTTGTTCATCATGCGACCAAACATTTTTGGATACCAGTGGTACACACCCGCCATCAAACCAAAGAATGATGCAGATCCCATTACCAAGTG
>JBJTMZ010000032.1:0-7065 GCA_046073805.1 Aquirufa sp. | reverse complement strand
GGTTTATCGAAAGAAAAAAGGGTTTCTCTGGGGGATTTTTACTAAGCGAAAGAAAAAATGTAATTGCCCTAATTTAAAATAGGGTTTAGCCAAGAGTCTGCTCGTGAACCTGGTTCCTTCGCGGCCAACCAGCGTTGACGATCAGCCTCTTGGTTTTCATGTTGTGGTTCGATCACTTCCGCATCTGCATCCATAAATATAATTGTCATCACCTCTCGCATCGTATTCGAATGATTCGCGGGAGCCGCATGCAGTGTCCAACCCATGTGAAAAGTGGCATCTCCTGCCTTCATCGTTTTTTGAGCCGCAATCGGGAAGCCCTGATCTTGAACAAATTTGGCAATGGTTGCTTCGGATTCATCCGAGATGGGCATCGGTGGAAGCTTGACATGTTGAGTCCCTGATGCAAAAGTTAGCATTCCCATTTCTTCTGATATATCGACTAAAGGCATCCACATCGTCACTGTTTTGTTCGTGCTTAAGGGCCAATAAAATTGATCTTGATGCCAAGGGGTATGGCCACCACCAGCCTCCTTAAAAAGGGCTTGATCGTGATAAAGTCTTACTTTCTTCACACCGAGTAAGTCGGCTGCCAATTGCCCAAATCGCTTAGCCAACACAAATTCCTTAATTTTTGAATCTTCTTCCCAAAGATTCATCATCTGCAAAAAAGCTTTCCCGTAGGTATCTCTCTCCGAGATAGGCTTTTGTTTTTTGCGAAAGTCCTCAGCCCAATCCACAATTGCCTCCCGATATTCACCTAATGCAGGCTGAGGAAAAACGGATGACAAACAAATATGTCCATTGCGCTGAAAATCAGCAATTTGTTGGTCTTTTAACGTATAGATTTCGTTTCGCATGTTTTATTCGTTTCCACAAAATTGTTGAAAATACTTCGCAGATCTTTCATCAATATTTGCCAAAAAAGATGCAATTTTACCCTATCGCAATAAACCAATTGCATCATCTGCTAAAATGAAAGCAAGTTTAGAACATTTAGAGCCCCAAGAAAACTCCTCTTTTCATATCAAAGAAGTGGTTCAAAGCCGATTTGATGCACCCTATCATTATCATCCAGCATTTGAGCTGACACTCATCATTGCTGGTGAAGGAAAGCGCTTTGTGGGAAATCACATCACGGATTTCCACCCAGGTGATTTGGTATTGTTAGGCTCGAACCTACCACATTGTTGGCAAAATCACCGACAAGATTGGTTGGCCGACAATGACGATACCCAGAAAGCCCAGGCATTGGTCATTCATTTCACGGAGGATTTTTTAGGTACTGATTTCTTCAAAAAACCGGAATGCAAGGCGATCAAGC
This sequence comes from Aquirufa sp., assembly GCA_046073805.1. GTDB lineage: Bacteria > Bacteroidota > Bacteroidia > Cytophagales > Spirosomataceae > Aquirufa. The sequence continues at coordinate 5,741 of JBJTMZ010000032.1, read as the reverse complement.
AACTATTAGATAAATCAAAGGGTGGATTTTCCATTCAAGGACCTACGCAAGATCGTGTGGTCAGGGAGATGCTTGCTTTGAAGGATTTAGCCCCTTTTGCCCGATTGCTTTCCTTATTGAACATTTTGCAACTAATCAGTTTGGCCGGTGCGGATGCACAGGTAATTGATTCCAATGAAGGTAGTTATCCGTTGTCGAGCACCGACTTAGAACGCATCAATCGGATTTATGCATACGTCATTGCCAATTACACGCAAGAGGTTCATTTGGATGAGGTGGCACATTTAGCGAACATGACAGAAACGGCGTTTTGTCGATATTTCAAAAAGGTTACCAAGAAAACGTTTGTTTCGCTGGTAACTGAATTTCGAATTAAACACGCCTGTGAGTTATTGCGTACAAGCAACAAGTCCATGGTGGAAATCTGTTTTGAGAGTGGGTTTGGAAATTTATCGCACTTCAATAAACAGTTCAAGCAATACATGAATGAAACGCCTTTGCAATACCGGAAATTAGTTCGTGAATGGCAGGTGGGGGAGTAAACGCTGCCGGGGTCTTCAGACCCCGGCAGCGTTAGCAAATATCAGTTTTAAGATGAAAACCACCTAAACTAAAACTGATAAAAAACTGATTATTTTTTCTCGGGGAAAGCCAAGCTTAAACCAATGCTGACCGTGAGTATTCCAAGAATAACTCCCAACGAAGCCAACGTTCCAAATCCCCATTGCTCCAAATAATGATGTCCAATCATTTTTAGGCCGACAAAACTCAGCAACACACCCAGACCCATCGGAAGGAAACGGAAAAGTCCCATTAAACTCGATAAGAAAAAGAACAGAGAGCGTAAGCCCATGACCGCAAAAACATTGCTAAAGAAAACAATGTAAGGATCCTTCGAAATTGAAAAGATCGCAGGAATCGAATCCACGGCAAAAAGAATGTCCGTGAAGGCAATGACAACCACAATCACAAAAATAGGTGTGATATACAATTTACCCGTTTTCATTCGAACAAAGAAACGTCCAATGACATTTCGCTTGTATACATTAAAGTATTTAGACAACAGTTTAACTACAGGATGGTCACCTGGATTGATTTCCTCCTCATGCTCCTTCGAAAACAAGATTTTTACCCCCGTATAAACTAAGAATGCACCGAATAAATAGATAATCCAGTCAAATTTCTGCAACAATGCGGCTCCCAAAAAGATAAAAATCAATCGCAGCACGATCGCCCCCAAAATTCCCCACACTAAAATCTTCTTGTAATAACGCTTTTGAACGCCGAAAGAATTAAAAATCAGAATAAACACAAAGACATTGTCGGCCGACAAAGAATACTCAACCAAATATCCGGTGATAAACTCTAGAGACAAATTATCTTGAAAAACGGCTAATTGGTCAAAATAAGACCCAGATCCCAGGTCAATATGCGGTGCATAGGCTTGTTGGACCGCACGCAAAGCCGCAGCATCTTGAATCCCATGAACCATCGCACCATTGTAACCTAAAAAAAGATAAAATAGGATGGCCAAAAGCACCCAAGCTCCACTCCAAAATCCTGCTTCGCGAAAGCTAACCTCTTCAGCTCCGGCCTTTTTGAATACCCCTAAATCCACCAACATCACCGCGATGACTGCCACTGAAAAGACAAGAAAAAATAGAGTTTCACTCATAAATCACTAATTTTACATTTTAAGGCACAAAGGTCGTAAATATTTGACCAATATCACATGTACGAAGGCAAAAAGGTAATCGTCGTAATGCCCGCTTACAAAGCAGCATTGACGCTTGAAAAAACATACAACGAAATCCCACACGATTGGGTGGATGAAGTCATTTTGGTTGACGATTACAGCCCCGATAATACGGTAGAGGTCGCGCAGCAAATCGGCATCAAACACATCATTCGACACGACAAAAACAAAGGATACGGCGGCAATCAAAAATCTTGCTACACGAAAGCATTGGAATTAGGTGGTGATATTGTGATTATGCTTCACCCCGACTACCAATACACGCCGATGCTATTAAAAGCCATGATTTCCATTATTGGCAATGGTTTATATCCCGTCGTTTTTGCATCCCGAATTCTCGGGAAGGGTGCCCTCAAAGGCGGCATGCCGATTTACAAATACATCGCAAATCGCATTTTAACCCTATTCCAAAATATCCTAATTGATCAAAAATTATCCGAATACCACACCGGATACCGTGCATTTTCCAAAGAAGTGCTGGAAGCTGTTCAGTTCAACAAATGCGATGACGACTTTGTCTTTGACAATCAAATGATTCTCCAGATCTTTTGGAAAGGATTTGAAGTTGGCGAGGTGACCTGCCCCACAAAATATTTTGAAGAAGCATCTTCCATTAATTTCAAACGTAGCTCGATTTACGGATTAGGTGTCATCTGGTATTCCATCCGCTACCGATTAGCGAAATGGGGCTGGAAATGGGATCTCATGAACTAAAAAAAAGGCTTTGCGTTTGCAAAGCCTTTTTTGATTACAATCGGATGGCGAAACCCAGTAAGAAATTAAAACCGGCCTGCGGATAATGGAAATTCTCCGTAGTCATGGCGCCTTCGTACAGATAGCTGAATGTGTAACCATTCGACGAATAAAGCGTATTCAACACGTTATTCAACAATAGCGTCGCGCGAATCTTCTTCGTGAAAGCATATCCCAAACGAACGTCTTGCGTCATATAGCTCGGCAAAGCCCTCGCTTCGTTGGAAGTATTATCCAAATATTGTTTACCTACATATTTGCTGAGCAAAGCTGCTTCCAATTTACCTTTCGCATAAGTCAAGGTACTTCCCGCAATCACAGACGGAGAATACGCAATATCCGTGGTGCCGTGCTTTACCTCAACAATACTGTAATCCGCGTACTCAACTAATTTCTCCGTGAAGTCCTGTATTCGATTTTGACTTAAAGTTAGATTGGCCTGCCATGTCAGGGTGCTTGCCAGTTGAGCGTTCAAAGACGCCTCAATTCCCAATCGATAACTCCTCGGTGCATTCGTCCGAATGGCTTCTCCTACCGAGTTTACCGCACCCGTTAAAACCAATTGATCCGTGTAATTCATCCAATATCCATTCAATTGGTAAGACATTTTCGACAAGCCCCCTTGAAAACCTACTTCCAAATCTCTCAAGAATTCTGGACGTGGCGTCGTTCCCGGATTATCCACAAAATCTTGTCGGCTCGGCTCCTTACTACCCACCGCATAGGATGCATAGACCTTCGCATTAGATGATAGTTGATGCGTAATTCCCACCTTCGGATTCAAGAATTGATATGACCAAACCTGACTGATGTCTTGGCGCTTATCGGCAATACCTGCCATTTTATGTCCCACCGTGCGGTATTGTAAGTCGAAATAAGCATTCCAATTTGACGAAATTGACCAGTTGGCCTTCGTATATAAGTTTAAATCCGTTTTTTGCGAACGGCTACGGTACCACTCGTGTCCCGCAAATGCCACGGGCTCAATGATTAGGCCATAATGCCGACCAACATACCGGTTCCAAGCACCGCCAAAAGTCAATTTGATTTTTTGAGACCCCTCATATTTTAAGGCAAAAGTCGATCCATAAAAATCATTGTCCAACCATTTTTGCCGCACGATGTCAACAATCGGTTTCGCAAAAATTCCATAGGAACTTAAGTCCACAGAAGGCTTGAACTCCTCATAATATCCCCGACCATAAGTGTAGTGAAAGTTCAGATCCAAATCCCAGTTGGCCGACAAACGATGATTCGTCAATAACTGTAAATGATCCTGCGCGTAATTATCCGTTTGGTTGGCATAGGTATAATAATTATACGTCCGACCACTTTTCAGCAGATTATCAGCCTCGGCTGAGGTCAAATAATTTCGATCGATGTAGGCCTGCATGTCTGCCACGGAACCCGTAATTCTCGATTCGGGCGTTCCATACCAAGATTGATAGGTCTTTTCTCGGCCCGTAAAATAGTTGAAACGAATAAATGAACCTTTTCCAAAATAGGCCGCCGATAAATAGGCAGATTGTAAATTAGATGACGCGCGGTCGATATACCCATCTGACACAATACGTGATAAACGACCGTCGACCGTAAATTTGCCATTCATCAAACCTGTACCTACTTTTAGCGTAGTTTTCAGTGTCCCAAAAGAACCACCGGACGCATTGATATCCGCATAAGCTTTCTCTTCAAAGGTATTCGTTTGCATGTTAACAGACCCTCCAAAGGCACCAGCACCGTTGGTCGAGGTTCCCACACCGCGCTGAATCTGCACAGAATTAACCGACGAGGCAAAATCGGGCATATTGACCCAATAAGTCCCTTGAGATTCCGAATCATTTACCGGAATTCCATTGATCGTTACATTGACCCGAGTCGCATCCGTACCCCGAATTCGAATACCCGTATAACCGATACCAGCCCCCGCATCTGAGGTAGTTACAATGGAAGGAGTAAAGTTCAATAACATAGGCATGTCTTGCCCCAAATTACTTTTACCTAAATCCTTGGCCGACACATTGGAATAGGCCATCCCTGAATTCTCATCGGCACGCGTGGCTTGCACCACGACCTCGTCTTGTAAGTAATTCGAACGAACTAGAAGAATTTTAGACGCTGCAGTAGCTGAAACATCCTTGGCCTGATAGCCTACGAAGGAAACATTTAACGTAGCTGCATTGGAAATGCCTGTTAAGGCAAAATGGCCTTTCGCATCAGTCAAAACGCCCCGTTGGCTTCCCTGAACACGCACCGACGCGCCCCATAAAGGCGCATTCGTCTCTTGATCGAAAACAATTCCTTCGATCTTTTGGCCAAAAACTTGACCAGCGAACAACATGATAAAAACAAAAATTGTTGTCGTTAGATTTTTCATTTTTTTGAAAAGTTTAACAACAGGTAAAGGAGTCAAATCCTGTAGAATTTAACAATAACCCTTCATTTGGTGATTTTTTTGAGTTTTCAGCGCTAAAAACTCGACAAAATCCCTTCGACGGAATTACCCGTATCAGGTTCAATGGGTATAATCTCAGCCTTTTTTAGAGGCACCCCTTTTTGTGGATGCACAAAGATACAAATTTTCCTACCTTTGCAAGCCATTCGCCTGCTCAGAAATTTATGATTGTTAAAGAGTTTCTTTCCATTTACAAAGCTGACGGAATTGTTCAACACATTTCTGAACAAATTCATCGTGCCGTACCGGAATCGAATACCCACATCAAAGGTCTTTGCGGCGCATTAGACACCGTCCTAATCGCATCACTCCTCAAAGAAAAAAATCCATTTCTGATTATCTGCGAAGAGAAAGAAGAGGCGCAATATATTTTGAATGACCTGCAGGCCCTTCTCGGCGAATCCGCTGTCATTCTCTTCCCCATGTCGCACAAAAAACCCTACGAATGGGAGGAAGTCGACAATGCCAATGTGCTCATGCGCGCTGAGGTATTGAATGTGCTGAGTAATTACAACGGACAGGCCTTGGTCATTGTCAGCTATCCCGAGGCGATGACGGAGAAAGTAATCAATCGAAAATCCCTCGTAAAAAATACGCTTTCGATTCGTGTTGGTGACAAGATCGATCGAAATTTCGTGGCGGAAACGTTGAACGAATATGATTTTGAACGGACCGACTTCGTTTATGAGGCTGGACAATATTCCGTGCGTGGAGGTATTTTGGACGTATTCTCTTATGCAGCGGAATATCCGTACCGACTTGATTTCTTCGGGGATG
>JBJTMZ010000031.1:0-20302 GCA_046073805.1 Aquirufa sp. | reverse complement strand
CGGTTCACCACAGAGGTTTGAACGGTCTTGCAGTTGATCAATATATGAATAACATCGGCAGTCGCCCGATGCACCAAATCGAAGATATGACGCAATACATCATTGAAGAACGCCCCATGCGTTTCGCTCAAATTGATGTATTTTCTCGTTTAATCATGGATCGCATCATCTTTATGGGTGTTCCAGTAGATGATTACATGGCCAATATCATTGTCGCACAATTGTTATTTATGGAGTCTACGGATGCGAAGAAAGACATCGTGATGTACATTAACAGCCCAGGCGGTTCTGTTTACGCAGGTTTAGGAATTTACGACACGATGAATTACATCCGTCCAGAAGTGGCTACGGTTTGTACTTCACTTGCCGCTTCCATGGGTGCTGTTTTATTAGCAGGTGGTGCAGCAGGCAAGCGTTCTGCTTTAGAGCATGCTCGTGTGATGATTCACCAGCCTTCGGGGGGTGCGCAAGGTCAATCGCGTGACATCGAAATCACGGCACGTGAAATCGTGAAGATTCGTGCGGAATTGTATGAAATCTTATCAAAGCATTCTGGTAAATCCTTTGAGGAAATCGAGCGTGATTCTGATCGTGATTATTGGATGAAGGCGGCAGAGGCCAAGGAATACGGTCTAATTGACGAGATTTTAACACGTACAGTATAATTCATGGCGAGTAATAAAAAGGTAAGTTGTTCATTTTGCGGTCGGAGTAAATCCGACGTGGGTATGATTTTGTCGGGTATCGATGGACATATTTGTGACAGCTGCATACAGCAGGGTTACGAGGTAATCAAGGAGGAAATGGGGGCACCCGCGGCAAACATTTCCAATCACCAATTTGAATTGGTGAAACCCAAGGACCTAAAGGCTTATTTGGATGAATATGTCATTGGACAAGAAGAGGCGAAGCGCCACTTGTCGGTGGCCGTATACAACCATTATAAGCGTTTGATGCAACCGGCCTCGGCGGATGATGTGAAGATTGAGAAATCAAATATCTTGATGGTGGGAGAGACGGGAACGGGTAAAACCTATTTGGCCCGTACTTTGGCACAAAAATTACAAGTACCTTTCTGTATTGCGGATGCAACGGTCATCACGGAAGCAGGTTACGTGGGGGAGGATGTGGAAACGATACTAACTCGTTTGCTTCAAGCGGCTAATTACGATGTCGAGAAGGCGGAATGTGGAATTGTCTTCATCGATGAGATTGATAAGATTGCGAGGAAGTCGGACAATCCTTCGATTACCCGGGATGTGTCGGGTGAGGGGGTCCAACAAGCCTTATTGAAATTATTGGAGGGTTCCATTGTCAATGTTCCGCCGCAAGGAGGGCGTAAGCATCCGGACCAGAAGATGATTGCGGTGAATACGGAGAATATTTTGTTTATCTGTGGAGGAGCTTTTGATGGGATTGATCGCCATATCGCGAAGCGTTTGAATTCTCGTCCGATTGGATTTTCAGGAGATGATACGTTCCATGAATCATTTGAGAAAGACCAGATCATGAAATACGTATCTGCGCAGGATTTGAAATCTTTTGGTTTGATTCCTGAATTATTGGGACGTCTTCCTGTGGTTACTTTCTTAAATCCATTGGATACGAAGGCCTTATTATCGATTTTAACAGAGCCCAAAAATGCCTTGGTGAAGCAATATGAAAAGTTATTCTCGATGGAGGGAGTGGCCTTACATTTTTCTGCTGATGCGCTAACATATATCGTTGAGCAGGCAATGCAATATAAATTAGGTGCTCGTGGATTGCGTTCCATCATGGAGGCAATCATGACGGATGCCATGTTTGAAATCCCTTCACAAACGGATTTAAAGGACTTTACGATTGATTTGACTTATGCCAAATCGAAGTTTGAACGAACTGTTTTTCATCAAATGAAAGTTGTCGCTTAATCATGAAACGGATTCTCTTATTTTCTTTATTAGTATTCTTGGGAGCTTCTTGCGCTAAAAAAGTGGTCGCCCCATTTGCACCTGGTGCTGCACCGCAAGCTTCGAAACCGGAGGTTTCAGAAGGGGATAAATTGCGCGTGATGAATGAAGTGGCTCCAACGAATAATGTTAACCAACCTGCGCCCATTCAGGTTCCGCAGCGTAGTATTGAGGCTACTTTGCCGGCTGCCGCTGCTCCCGCCCCCAAAGCGCTGAACGAATCGGCTTCATTTCATGTAGATCGAATTTTAGATCAAAAGCCCGTTGAGAAATTCTTGCTCAAAAAGGCGTCATTTAAAAAAGCAAAGGCGGCCGTATCCGGACCGGGAAATTGGGCCCCTCAGTTGAAGATTGGTTTGACATTACTGGGTATTGGCATCGTTTTGGCGGTTTTTGGACTAGGTCTAGTCGGAGGCTTGTCCGCATTGATTGGTTTAATGTTTACGATTGTAGGTCTGTTAGTAACCTATTAGGATGAAGCCCCATCTCGTTTTTTTGCATGGATTTGGCGAAGATGCTCGCATCTGGCAGGATTTTATGCCGGACGCATTTTCGAAGCACACTACCCATTATCCCAATTTTGCCGAATGGACGGATTGTTCGAGCATCGCTTCTTATGCACAGAAAATTGTGCAGAGCCTGCCACTCGATACGCAATTTATCTTCATCGGTCATTCCATGGGAGGTTATGTCGCTTTGGAAATAGCCAGTCAATTCCCATCAATCACGAGCGGCGTGGTCATGTTGCATTCGACATGTCTCGCAGATTCTCCGGAAAAGAAAAACCAACGAGAAAAAACGGCTTCCTTTATTGCCGAGCATGGAACAGAGACCTTTATTCGTTCTTTTGTTGGCAATCTCTTTACTCCCACATTCGTGGACGAACACCGCGAAACTTTGAATCAATTAATTACGCGCTACCAAGGATTAGATGCTCGAGGATTAGTCGCTGCCACCCTAGCGATGAAGGAGCGTCAGGATTTTCAGGCCTTCCTTCAAAACACCCCGATTCCCTTTTTGTTTGTGTTAGGTGATTTGGATCCTCTGATTCCTGTGGGAAGTATTTTGGAAATATTGGCGGGGAAAGACCAACATAAATATGTAATTTTGGAGGGAGTCGCGCATCAAGGGTGTTATGAAGCACCTGAGCAAACGCTTCAAGCGATTCTTGCCTTTATAAACGAGTTTCATGTCTAAGATCATCGTGGCCCTTGATGGCTTTTCTTCTTGTGGAAAAAGTACGACAGCTAAACGTGTTGCGGCACAGTTACATTATGCCTTTGTCGATACCGGTGCCATGTACCGGGCCGTTGCCTTGTATTTGCATCGCCATCAGATTGATATCAAAGATATTCAGGCCGTTGAGGAAGCGCTCAAACACATCGAAATCGGTTTCGAATTTAATCCTGCCCGTCAGGCTTCCGATACCCTATTAAACGGAGAAAATGTCGAGCAAGAAATCCGAAAAATGTACATTTCGGAATTAGTTAGTCAAGTGGCAGCGATCACGGTAGTTCGTCGGGCCATGGTGGCTCAGCAACAGGAGATGGGCAGGAAAAAAGGTATTGTGATGGATGGTCGAGATGTAGGTACGGTTGTCTTTCCCAACGCGGAGGTGAAAATCTTTATGACGGCTCAGCCGCACATCCGTGCCCAACGCCGGAAATTGGAGCTTTTGCAAAAAGGAGAGGATTTGCCCTTGGAGGAAATCATTGAGAATTTGCGTATGCGGGATGAAATTGATTCGAATCGTGCGGAAGGTCCATTGAAACGCGCAGATGATGCAATCGATTTAGATACTTCGTTTCGCAGTATGGATGAACAAGTTGATTTTGTGCTAGCTCAGGTTGAACGTGTCCAACGTGAAAAAAAATAAGCCCTATTTAATCGTCGGCCAAGGCATTGCTGGCACCGTCTTAGCTCATCATTTTATTGAAGCCGACATCCCATTTGAAATTTGGGACTCCCCAGTGCACTTTAAATCATCTTATGCCGCTGGTGGGATTTTTAATCCCGTAACCGGTCGGAAACTAGAAAAAACCTGGTTAGCTGAAGAGCTTTTTACTTACCTCTTTCCTTTTTATCAATCCTTGGAAAAGACCTTAGGTGCGTCTTTTTTCCATCCAATGCCCTTGTTTCGTCCCTTTGCAAATGAGGAAATGAAAACATGGTTGATCGATCGTAAAGAACAAATCAACCACGATTTTTTGAATTGGACCGAGGAAGGGGTTTGGGTTCATCAGGCGGGTTGGGTTGATGTGGCTACTTTAGTGAAATGTTCCAAGGATTACTTTGAAGATAAAGGGCTATATTTTAATCGGACATTCGAATCCTTAGATTCGGAAAACTTTGAAGCAGTCATTTTTTGTGATGGATTTCATGGAAGTCAAAATTCCCTTTGGTCTAAATTACCATTCTTACCTGCAAAAGGGGAATTGATTCGGTTTTCTTCTCCGCAAACATCCCCTGATTTTATTTTAAATAAGAATGGCTTTATACTACCGCTTGCGAATGGGGATTTTAAAGTTGGGGCAACCTACCGCTGGGATGAATTTTCCAAAGAACCCACCGAATCCGCTCGAGAGGAGTTAATGGGGAAGTTGGCGAGCATGGGCGTCTCCGACTATACCTTATTGGAGACCTATGTGGGCGTCCGACCCGCCACGCAAGATCGTCGGCCTTTTGTGGGATTACTTTCTAAACATGATGGAATTTTTAATGGTTTTGGATCCAAAGGCGTTTCATTGACACCCTATTTTGCGAAAGCATTTTCACAAGCTTTGCTTGGAGAAAAAGAACTTGATGCGGAAGTTTCAATTCATCGATATGCGCATTTATTTTCGGTATAAATCCTTAAATTTGATTTTGTGTAATTCTTTGAAAATGCAACGAGTTCGTATTTTGCTTTTGGGTGTATTTTCTTTCCTGCTGGGGAGCTCTCTCTACGCACAAGAATTCTATCCGAGCCAACGCACTTGGGATAAAACACGTATTCAATACCAAAAATTCTCCTGGAAATACTTATCGAACCAAAACTTCGAGGTGTATTATTTTGGTAAAAATGAGACCTTGGCAAGAACAACCTTGCAGATTCTTGATGCGGATTTTCAGCGAATGACGAATTTGTTATCCTATACTCCCTTTCAGAAAACGCGTGTTTTTGTTTATCCCTCGGGGAGTGAATTAATTCAGTCCAACAGCGGAATTAGTTATGCGGATGCCCAAGAGGCCGCAGAGGAAAATCGGGCGAAATTTCGTATTGAAATTGCCTACCAGAATGATTATCAAAGTTATCGTAATCAATTGCTGAGGCAATTGTCTCATGTATATATCCACGATATTTTATATGGGGGTAGTATCAAAGATGCCTTACAAAATTCAATTTTGCTTTCCGTTCCTGAATGGTTTACCTCTGGATTAGCCGCCTACGTAGCGAATGGGGAAACGGCAGCCATGAGTCAATACATGTACCAAGTCGTTGTTGCGAATAAAGTTCGTAAACCCGTTTTGGCGCGCGGTTTAGAGGCAGAATACCTGGGGCAATCGATTTGGTCTTATTTGGCAAAAACCTACGGAGCGAATCAAATTGGAAATATTGTCAATCTGACTCGTGTCATTCGAAATGAGCAGTCGAGTATTTCCAGTACAATTCGAAAGCCTATTGCCAAATTCTTAAAAGAATGGTTTGAGTTTTATGTCAGTGAAGCCAAACAATATGATGTAAATGTGAAGGAGGTTGAGAAGAAATCCTTGATGGCTGTTGAAATTGGGCGCGGGGAGCAATTGCGAGGTTTTCAATTAAGTCCGGATGGCAAATGGATGGTCTATATTTTAGAAGATGCCGGCAGATACCGTATCATGCTAAAATCATTGGTTGCAGCAAGTGCGAAAGAAATTTTCCGAACGGGTTTAAAGGATCCTTTGCGGGCCGATGGTGGTCAGAGCCCCATTGTTCGCTGGTCGAATAAATTGGATCTTTATGTGTTGTACGCGCAAGAGGGCAAAAATTTCTTAAATACGTATCAGTGGACTCGTCAGTCCTTGCGTTTTAATTCGAAAAAGAATTTGGGGGATGTTCGATTCTTGGATTTCGAATTGAACAACAGTCAGAATTTATTGGTTCGAACGCTCAAGCAAGGGCAAGTGGATGTTGGAATTTATGACTTGCGGAGAAATCGATTAACGCCGATTACCCAAGATCAAAATCAGGAATCCGAGGCTCATTGGTGGGGAAGTAATGGGGATGTCGTTTATTTGACCGACCGGATTACGGATAGTACCTACATGAAAGAAAAAGGGATGTTGGCCTTTATGCATTGGCGGGCTGATGCGCCATCGGAGCCTAAAACCTTATTCATTCACAAAGGCCTAATCAGCAATATTCGTCCGGTTTCAGATTCATTAATTTACTTTTTAAATGAAAGTAATACCGCACAGGAATTAGTTTCTTATCATACGCAAGATCAAAAACTGTATCAGACTATTGTGAAGTCGGGAAACTGGTCAGATTTCCAATGGTTGAATGAATCATTTTTGGTCAAAAACAGAGATATTTTAAGTGAGCAACTGCAATTGTTTGATAGTAAACAATTGATGGCAACCCCATCCTATTTGTGGTATCCATTGCTTCCGGATACGACGCAGGTTGCTCAAGTGATTAATCCGACAGATGAAAATAAAAGGTCATCCGAGATTCGTAGGTCGAGGATTGAACGCCAACAGGCTTTGCGATTAAGAAAAGATTCGAACCGCTTGCAGGGACCTTTGGATTATCAAAATTCTTTCGTTATCAATGGTTCTGAGGGTAATTTTCGAATTGATCCCATCCGAGGCTTAGGTTATAGCATGGAGTTAAAGATGAATGATTTGATGGAAAATCATTTGTTGAAAGTAGGAGGATACCTTTCCGCCAATATCAAAAACATTGACTTATGGGGAGAATATGCCTACTTGGCGAATAAGGTAGATTGGATTTTTCGGGTTGACCGACGCGTGTTGGACCAAGAAACAGAGACCGTATCTCAGAAAATACGATTTAATCGCGCTGAGCTTAAGGGGATCTATCCGCTTAATTTGCAGAGTAAATTGAGTTTTTCAGGCATGCTGACGACCAACCGAGCTTTCGATCAGTACAATGTGAGTACGCCAGAAATTGTGTCAACTTATTTGGGTGGTCGATTAAATTATACCTTTGATAATTCCGTTTACTGGACAGAGAATTTGCGCACGGGCTTCCGGATGTTTGCGGGTGCGGAATATCAATACGCGTTGAATCAACAGTCTTTTACTCGGTTTAATCTCGATGCTCGTCATTATTTTAAAATCAGTAATAGTTTATTGCTAGCTACCCGACTTTCTGCTTCCCATGCTGTGGGCATTGGGGCACCTCAAACCTTATTGGGAGGGATGGACAACTGGTTATTTATTGATCGAGAGGCGCGGACAAAGGAGAATCCCTTGGGGACCAATGGAATTGCGCAACCCAATGTCTTCATGAGTGATTTTGCAACGACCCTTCGCGGGTTTCGCATGAATAAACTTTCGGGGAATAGTCATTTGTTGGCCAACATCGAACTAAGAATCCCCTTAAAATCCCTGATTGGTTCCGCGTATTCCAAATCTCAGTTTATGAATACCTTCCAAATGGTTGGATTCTTTGACGCTGGAAGCGCTTGGACGGGAGCCAATCCTTTTGCTCGAAGTAATGGATTTAATACGAATGTCTATGGGGGTAATACCAATCCTTTTCGGGCGACGGTGACCGATTTCCGAAATCCTTTCTTGTTTGGATATGGATTCGGTGCACGAGCAAACATCGTTGGGTATTTTATCAAGCTTGATTATGCCTATGGAATTGAAAATGACGAGGTTAAATCTCCGATGACCTACCTAAGCCTCGGTCATGACTTTTAGAATTCTTGTCGTTTTACTTGCTTTGTCATTTCAGCTTGTTTCGCAAAGTTTGACGGTATCAAATTTGCCTATTTTGGTGATTAATACCAAAGGGGCGACAATCGTGGATGAACCTAAAATACCCGCGAAGTTTAGCCTTTATGATCGCGGAAAGGGGTTCTTGAATCAATTAACAGATAAGCCAACCTTGAATTTTTGGGCGGGTATTGAGTTTCGAGGAAGTACATCTCAGGCGGATTTTTATTTCATACCGGGTTTGATTAAAAAGCCGTATGGCTTTGAAATTTGGACGGATTCCGTCGCGATGAAGTCGCAAAATATCGCCTTGGTTCAGATGCCTGCTGAGTCGGATTGGGTGTTGAATGCCTCTTATAATGACCGTAGTTTTTTGCGGGATGTCTTAGCCCAAAAATTAGCTGGAGATTTTGGACTTCAAAAATCGAATACACGCTATGTGGAGGTGATTCTGAATGATGCCTATCAGGGGATTTATATTCTCATGGAAAAAATTAAGCAAGGCGGAAATCGGTTGGATATAGCGGATTTAATGCCGGTTGATAATGCTGGGGATGAATTGACGGGGGGGTACCTTTTAAAGATTGATAAAACGAGTGGTTCGCCATCACGAAATTGGACGAGTTCTTATATTTCCGGTGGAGGAACGGGTAAGGTTTTGTTCCAAATTGAATATCCCAAAATGGAGCTGATCACGACCCAACAATTTAATTACATCAAGAATTACGTCAATACCTTTGAGAAGAGTTTACAGGAGGAAAGTGGATTGAAACCTAGCGCTGCTTACCGTTCCATGATGGATATGCCTTCATTTGTTAATTATTTTTTACTCACGGAATTGACACGCAATGTAGATGGGTTTCGCTTAAGTACTTATTTCTATAAGGATAAGGATTCCAAAGGAGGGAAGTTGACCATGGGCCCTACCTGGGATTATAATCTATCCTTTGGAAATGCAGATTATTATGACGGATATCTACCCCAGGGTTGGGCCTACAATAAACTGGAGATGAGCGAACAAGGAAGGGCAGATTATGTTCAAACACCTTTTTGGTGGGGTAAATTGATGCGGGATTCTGTATTTGTGAATTCACTTAAGTCTCGATGGGCAAGCCTACGAAAAACAACCATAACAACCCAAAACATTTTTAAATTCATGGATTCGACGACGGTCGTTTTAAAAGAACCCATGCAACGCAATTTTGGTCGTTTCCCTCTTTATGGGAAAAAGGTTTGGCCGAATTTTTACGTGGGAAATAATGCGAATGACGAATTGTATTGGATGCAGAATTGGATCAGCGCCCGAATTGCCTGGTTGGACGGCACCATTAAATTGCTTGACGCCTCTTTGGTCTTGGCCAATACAGAGCCTCTCGAAATAAAATGTTATCCAAATCCGACTCGCCAGTCGGTCCGACTCGATTTCCCGTTGGGACAGGATGCGAAAGTCAGTATGGAACTTTATGACAGCATGGGGCGTAGAGTTCGCCAACAAGATTTAGGTAATCTTTCAGCAGGTCAGCAACGCATCGATATTGATCTCTCGGCTGAGTTGGCCGGGCGGTATATCATCCATCTTTCAGATTCCGTCCAAACAATCTATCGTTTCCCGGTCATCAAAAGTTTGGAGTAAATAAGGCTTTTCTTAATTTTGTCAAATGTCACAAACCGTCGATATCCTTCCTTTATTAGCTGCGACTCGCAAAGCCTCAACCAGTCTTGCATTGGCTGAATCGTCCGTAAAGATTTCAGTCCTTGCCAAATTAGCTGATTTATTGATTGCCCAAAAGGCTAATATCATGGCTGAAAATGCAAAAGATCTGGCGAACATGGATGCGGCTAATCCCATGCGGGATCGTTTGCTGCTTACAGAGGCTCGTATTGAAGCCTTGGCGGAAAGCCTACAGGATGTGGCAGCTTTACCGGATCCCTCGGGTCAAGTGGTAGTGAACAAGGTTTTGTCCAATGGCTTACTTCTTCAAAAAAAGGCTGTTCCCTTGGGTGTGGTGGGTGTTATTTATGAATCTAGACCCAATGTGACGATTGATGTAGCGGCGCTCTGTGTTCGTTCGGGAAACGCGGCCGTTTTGCGGGGTGGTACAGATGCTTGGTATACCAATCAGATCTTAGTTAAATTAATTCATGAGGCACTGCAAAGTCAAGGGCTCTCGACAGATTTGGTGCGTTTGTTGCCGACAGACCGTTCGCACGTGACGACTTTACTTCAAGCTACCAAATACATTGATGTCATTATTCCACGCGGTTCGGATGCTTTGATTCAGCGGGTACGGAGGGAGTCATTGGTTCCCACCATTGAAACGGGTGCCGGGGTATGCCATACCTATGTCGCTTCCACCGCGGATACGGATATGGCGGTCAAAATTGTGCTAAATGCCAAGGTTACTCGGCCATCCGTTTGTAATTCGCTGGATACCGTGATTTTACACAGCAATCAAGTAGCATCGTTCTTGACTAAAATGGCTCCTTTATTTCTGGAGTATAAGGTTCGCATATTTGCCGATTCTGTTTCATTTCCTGTTTTGAAAAGTCTCGCCTATCCATTCCTTGAGCCAGCGCAGGAGGAAGATTTTGGACGTGAATTCTTGGATTTTGCTTGTTCGGTTAAGGTTGTAGAGAATTTGGCCGAAGCCTTGAACCACATTGACCAATTTTCGTCTCGCCACTCGGAGGCGATCGTAACATCGGATGAGCAGGAAGCACAATTATTCTTGCAGTCGGTCGATGCTGCAGCGGTTTATTGGAATGCATCCACTCGTTTTACGGATGGGGGCGTTTTTGATCTAGGGGCAGAAATCGGTATTTCAACTCAGAAATTACATGCGCGTGGGCCTTTTGCTTTGGAAAAATTGGTCACTGAAAAGTGGGTGATTCAAGGAAATGGACAGATTCGTTAGGCTAGAATTCGTGATCTAATCCCAGTTTTTGTTTGAGTTCTCCCAAGAGCGGATGCTTTTGGACCAAGAAATCGTATTTGTCGGACTGCGTATACAGCAATTTCTTTTCTCCTTGTTCTTGAACAATCACATCGAGAACGATGTCAATCGCATAGTTGCGCAAGCGTTCCCGTAAAATTCCCAAAACCTCCATTCGCAATTGCTCATTGAAGTGTTGAACTTGCACTTCATTCTCTACTTTCATGTGTGCAATCGTGCCAACTAATTCAATCGGGCGATCCATCATGACAAATTTATTGATCAAATTAGCCTCTTTAAATTTTGTTGCGATTTCGCTCCAAACTTCCAATAATTGGGCTAGATCAAAAGGCTGATTCTCAAAGTTTGTAGCAATGTTTTGTTGCTCGGCTTCGGTATCTTCTGTTTTCTGTTTGATGACACTCTTACTCGAACGCAAACCGGCTAATCCCGCCGGAGGCACTTGAGCCACGGGCTTGGTGACAGGTTTTGCGACGGGTGCCTCAGGTTTAGGTAGATCCACCACAGGTGCAGGACCTGGGGTTGGGGCCTCCTGCCTAATGACAGGTTCCGGTGTTTCGATTACTGGAGTGCTTGTTGGTTTTTCAGCCCCAGTGCTCTTCGCTTGGGGCTCAGGCTTTTTTCCGGTAGCTCCCTCCGCAGCTACTTGGTAAACCGATGGCAGGTAATTGATTTTTAGCAGGCAGAGCTCGAGGTGGAGTCGTGGGTTTTTGGCCGACTTGTAATTACTCTCGCAAGTAGAACAAATGTTCATGGCAGAAAGTAAGAAGGAGGTGCTCGTTAATTCGGCTTGTTGCTTGAATTTGGCTTTTGATTCATCTGAAATCTCCATCAAGGCCAAAGTTTGTGGGTCTTTGGCAAAGAGTAAATTGCGAAGATGTTCCATGAATCCGCTGATGAATTGCTGTCCATCAAAGCCTTTTCGCATAATTTCATCTAGCAAAATCAAGGTGTCCACATGATTTTGTTGAATCAAATGTCCCGTTAGACTTACGTAATAATCGCTATCAAGGATATGTAAATTCTCCAAGACATCCTTGTGACGAAGTGAATTGTCCGTTGAAAACGTCACGTTCAAGTCGAACATCGAAAGCGCATCCCGCAAACCTCCATCTGCCTTAATCGCAATTAATTCCAAGGCTGAGGGTTCTGCTTGGATATTTTCTTTTTGCGCAATCCCTGCCAAATGATCGGCCATATCCTTCCATTGGATGCGGTTGAAATCAAAGATTTGGCAACGGGATAAGATCGTGGGTAGAATTTTATGTTTCTCCGTTGTCGCAAGAATGAAAATGGCGTAAGAGGGTGGTTCTTCCAAGGTTTTCAGGAAGGCATTAAATGCCGCCGCTGAAAGCATGTGAACCTCATCAATGATGTAGATTTTATAGCGACCACGCTGAGGAGGATAGCGAACCTGGTCAATTAGGCTACGAATATCTTCCACGGAGTTATTGGACGCTGCATCCAACTCATGAATGGTTAGCGAGGTATTATCTTGAAAGGATTGGCAAGACGGGCAAGTACCACATGCCTCTCCATCCGCTCCAATGTTTTCACAATTGATTGTTTTAGCTAAAATACGTGCGCAGGTTGTTTTGCCGACACCCCGAGGACCACAAAAAAGAAAGGCCTGAGCCAAGTGATTCGACTTGATGGCATTCTTTAGGGTGGTGGTAATGTGACTTTGGCCAACGACCGAATCAAATTGGGTAGGTCTATATTTTCGCGCTGAAACAATAAAATTTTCCATACTGCAAGTTAACTTTTAGCGGTGCAATTTCCAATAAGCTATTTGGGTAAATGCAGGATCGCACTTACCGGAAAATGGTCGGTCGGAAAACGTCCCGCCCATGTCTCCGAATGGGTAGCGTGCTGGCTACATGTCACTCCATTTTTCACGAAAATGTAATCGAGGTGTTTACCTGCTTGCTCTTGTTTGAAGCCATTAAATGAACTGTAAGGGCCATAATGTCCTTTTTGGCTAATGGTTTCGCTATCCGTTAGGTGTTTGGGGTCAGATGCGTTTAAGATGATTTGAATCGGCTCATCGTCTGGGGTAGCGTTGAAATCCCCGGTAATGATGGCCGGGCTTTTGCCAGCTATTTCGGCTACCTTGGCTAACACTAATTTCGCACTTTCCCGGCGAGCTATTTTTCCCAGGTGGTCGAAGTGCGTATTGAAGACGAAGAATTTTTTTCGGGTTTTTATTTCTTGGAATTCGCCCCAGGTGACTACGCGCCGACAAGCGGCATCCCAACCGAAGCCAACTTTTTCACAGGAATCAGATAGCCAAAATGTTTTTTCGCGGATGAGTTTAAACTTGGAGGTATTGTAAAATAGGGGAGAAAATTCTCCGGCTTCTTTTCCGTCATCGCGGCCTTTCCCAAACCAGGCATAACCAGGTAATGCTTTTGCAAAGTCATTAATCTGATGGATAAAAGCCTCTTGCATTCCAATGATATCCGCCTCGTGGTATTGAATGAGTTCGGCGCAATGCTTGGCGCGGTATTTCCATTGGTCTTGCCCATCGGACTCGGTGTCTAGACGGATGTTGAAGGTCATAGCCTTAATCTGACTAAAACCATTGAAATTGATCAAAAGGAAAAGCAAGACACAGCTTAATGTTTTCATAATTGTTTCGATTTGAGGCCAAACGCGGTCCTTTTTGCTGTTTTCAATGACAAAGTCGGCACCTCGCAGGTATTGTTCAGGTTTAGGTTGGAGGTCAATCATCTGCATGGTTTGCATGTAGGATGAATGATTACGTTTTTGGATATGTTGGATGCGCTCATCCAAGGGGCATGAAACGGCAATTAATTGCTTGATGATTTCCGGCTTATTTCGTGCTGTGATGAGTGCTGATTCATACAGGTAGAAAGGTGCTTTGGGGGCGTTTTCTAACCAAGTAATCGCGGCTTTACGCACGGCGGGGTGAATAATTGCATTCAGTTTTTGAATGTCTCCCGGGTATTTCTGAAGCAATCCCTTCATCCAAGGTCGATTGTAGGAACCATCGGGTAAATAGGCTTTGGATCCAAATTCATCTAGGATGGCTTCCTTTACCTCAGGGTCATTTTCGCAAATGTCACGTGCATGCGCATCTGCCTCGAAAACAGGAATCCCTAAGATGGAAAAAATCCGACAAATCGTTGATTTGCCGGATCCGATTCCGCCTGTAATGCCAATAAAGGGTTTCAGGCTTTGCTGATTCATCTTATTCTTCTGTTAAACGAGACGAGGCATCTTTGGAGATTGCTGATTTCTCGAATACCATGCGAACACCTTTGCTTGCGTCTACTTCAACGACAATCGTTTTTTCACGAATAGAAACAACGGTTCCGTGTGCACCACCTATGGTAACCACCTTGTCGCCTGTTTTTAATTCACTGATAAATTTTTGAGCTTCTTTCGCCTTTTTTTGTTGGGGACGAATCATGAAGAAATAAAACACCACAAAAATTCCTCCAAAAAGGACGATTTGCATGATTTGTGGATTGGCTTCTAATAATAACATAAGACTATTTTTTTTGAGGTATAACTTCTACTTTAAATGCGACCATATTATCGGCCGGAATGGTATTTGCGTACGCGGTTACTGTTTTTTGTACTTTCCCTTCTTTCCCGTGTGAGTCAAAGGTTACTTTAATAAAGCCTTTTTTACCGGGTTGTACCGGTGTCTTGCTCCACTTGGGTGTCGTGCAGCCACACGATGCATTAACGGAACTAATCTGCAAAGGCAAATTACCTTTGTTTCGGAAATGGAAGGTATAGGATACGCTGTCTCCTTCTTTAATCCGACCCAGATAAACAAGTGGTTGATCAAAGACCATTTTAGCTTGCTTGTCGGCGCTCGGTCTTAAATCAATCGGAATGGAATTCTCCGCATCGCTTAGCGATTCTTTTTGCTTGTTGGTGCAACCCCACAAAATCAAAAAAAGCCCTGCAAAAAGAGAAAACCGAACCATGCTTATTTTGCTTTGATTTGGCTCATCATTTTTTCAACATCTTCAAGCAGCTTTTCAGCTTTGACTTTCGTATCGTTGACCACTTTTTTGCCTTCAGATTTTGCCATCGTTTCTGGAATTTCTTTGCCATCGACGATGTCATTAATCAATTGCTTCAGTTGATCACGGTATTTGTTCAGTTGAAAGTACAATTTGCTACGCGTATTTTCTCCCTTATCTGGTGCATAAAGAATGCCCAAAACGGCTCCCGTAGCAGCTCCTACTACAAATGCCCAGAAGGATTTTGATGATCTACTCATATTTATTTACTGGCTATGTCGATTAAGCCTCGACCTGATTTTTGAATAATTTTCTCACTAATTAATTTAATCGAGACCACATCCAGGATACCATTGATAAATGGACCTGATTTAGGTGTCGAGTAGTTTTTGGCAACTTCAATGTACTCATTAATACTCACTTTTACGGGGATACTCGCGAACTTGATCATCTCGGCGACAGCCATTTTTAAGATGATTAAATCGGATGTTGCTAAACGCTCCGAATCCCAGTTTTTGGTTTGCTCGTTAACCCATTCGGTTAATTGCTTATCCTCTGCAACGCAATAGTCGAATAATTCCTCAAAGAACTTCTTGTCCTCATCCCATTGCAAAGCCAAGGGCTGTAAACTCAAATCTTCTAAGGCTTCGACCTTGAACGTTTTTGTGCTCAAACTTTTGACCACATCCTTATTTACATGCCAATTTAAATCTTTTTCCTCGAAATATTCTGTCATCGCAGGATGTTTTAACAGATAATTTTTCAGGAGGTATTTGACCATTTCTAAGTCTTGGAGTACATCTTTTCCCGCCTCTGGCAGGTAAGCCACAAAACTTTCATCCGGTAAAATTCCTTCAAGGAATAATTTCTTCAAAAGGTTTTCTTCGTCCTCTGACCAACCAATGTGATATGCTTCGAAGGCTTGTTGTAAATCTTTCCATTTCGGCAGAATGGCAAGTACTTTATTATTGGCGATTTGCGAGGTTTTAATCGGGCTTTCCAACAAGCGTCTTTGCTCGTCCCATTGACCGATGGTCGGGAGATTCTGTAGATAGAAAAGAAGTTTTAAATATTGTTTGTAGATGGATTCTACTTCGACAACCATGCTTTTGCGCATGTCTCGGGCAATCTTTGCTACGTTGTTTTGGTAGACGCGATAGACAGATTGTGCCGCGTCAAGCGATTCTTGGGGAATACTTTCCTCTGTGGGAATTCCTTGAAAAAATTCTGTTAATTGGATTTCGGCTAATTTTCGCAAACCCTCTAAACGAGGTGTTTGTTCTTCTTTGGCAACCATCAGAGAAAGATCTGGGAGAAAAATCGTCTGCAAGCCATCAAAGGCTAGTTGATGTTGCGCGCGTTCCTGCGTCCAAAAGGCATACATTTGTTGAAATGCTTTGACCCGTAGTAGTCTTCTGTTAACCATCCGAAAATAAAGAGCGTTCTTGTTTGTAAAACACAAAATTACATATTTTAATTTAGAAAGGTCCTATCTTTGTCCTAACTTATTCTATGCATGGGCGCACTTAGTCACCTTAATCAATATTTTTGGAAATATAAATGGCTTCTTCTATTGGGGATGTTATTTACTTTTTGCTCCAATTTTTTCGGAGTTGTTCCAGCTCAGTTGGTTCGATTTGCCCTAGATCTAGTAACAGAAACCATTGATATTTATTTTCTCTTCAAGGGTTTTTCGATGCAGAATGCCTTTTATGAGGTATTTGCCAGTACGCTTTTTTATTACGGTGCGCTCATCGTTTTGATGGCATTTATCAAAGGGGTCTTTTTGTTTTTGGTGCGTCAAACCCTGATTGTCATGTCACGGCATATTGAGTATGAGATGAAACAGGAGATTTATGCCCATTATCAAACGCTCCCCTTATCATTTTATCGGAAACAAAATACCGGCGACTTAATGGCTCGCATCTCGGAAGACGTGAGTAAAGTGCGGATGTATGTGGGCCCAAGTATGATGTATGGGCTGAATCTGATCACGGTATTTACCTTGGTCATCTATTATATGTACCAGGTGAGCACTACGCTAATGTGGTATGTGTTGCTTCCTTTGCCTATACTTTCGTTCAGTATTTATTACGTCAATTCCTTGATTATCAAAAAGTCAGAGGAAATTCAGGCTGGTCTTTCCACGATTTCTACCTATGTCCAGGAGGCGTTTTCGGGAATTCGGGTGTTGAAATCTTTTGTACGTGAAAAACAATCGTTGGAGGCCTTTTCAGATGCTTCAGCTAATTACCGCAAGCGTTCCTTGGAATTAGTGAAGATAGATTCCTTGTTTACCCCCTTAATTTCTTTGTTGGTCGGGTTTAGTACTTTATTAGTTGTCTATGTAGGTTCAAACGAGGTGATGGCGGGTAGAATGACCCTGGGAAATATCACTGAATTCATCATGTATGTATTTATGTTGACTTGGCCTGTCACTGCACTTGGTTGGACGAGTTCGCAAATTCAACGTGCCGCTGCATCCCAAAAACGCATCAATGAATTTCTTAATATTAAATCAGAATTAGTTCCGGGTAAGCAGATTGTTCAGCCGATTCAAGGAAAATGGACGTTTAAGGATTTGTGTTTCACGTATCCGGGGACGGATCGCCCTGTTTTAAAATCGCTGAATTTGGAGATTAATCCGGGGGAGTCGGTCGCCTTATTAGGAACAACAGGTTCCGGGAAGAGTACGATTGCGCTTTTGATGGCGCGTTTTTATGATCCGAGCGCAGGAGATATTTTATTGGATGATATTCCTTTGCGGGATTGGGATATTCAGCATGTACGAAAGCATCTGGGATTTGTGCCACAGGATGTCTTCTTGTTTTCAACCACGATTGCGGAGAATATCCGTTTTGGGCAAGATGATTTGACCGATGCGCAAATGGCGCAAGCTGCACGTTATGCGGATGTTTACGAGAACATTCAGGACTTCCCGAATCAATTTGAAACAATCTTGGGAGAGCGTGGGGTTACGTTATCCGGAGGTCAGAAACAACGTGTTTCTTTGGCGAGAGCCCTTGCCAAGAATCCAAGTATATTAATTTTAGACGATTGTCTTTCTGCCGTAGATACGCATACGGAACACAAGATTTTGTCTAATTTAAAACAAATAATGGTCGATAAGACGAGCTTGATTATCTCTCATCGCGTTTCCTCGGCGAAATTGGCCAATCGGGTTTTTGTGCTTCAAGGTGGTGAGATTGTCGAGCAAGGTAAGCATGCGCAACTCATGCGAAAGAAGGGCTTGTATTTTGAATTATACCAACAGCAATTAAATGAAGAGCAAGGGTTAAAGTAAGTTCCCGCTCAAACGAATCAATTCGATCTCAGCTGCTTTTGCGGCATACTTCGCTTCGATTAATCGCGTTTCAGCTGCTACGGCATTTCGTTGCACCTCACGTAATTCATAGGAAGTCGCAATACCAATTTTGAATCGGTCAAAAGCGATATCAATATTCTGCTTGGCAATCGTATAATTTTCGGTTTCTAAGGTGATCAAATTCAGCGCATTTTCGTAGGCTGTGTAGGACCGTTCAATGGCTGCTACCAACTGATTTTTCACATCCTCAATTTGTAATTGGGCGATCTCAGAGGCAATCTTCGCATTTTGAATACGGCGCTTTTGATTGTATCCATCGAAGATATTAATCGTTGCGCGTAATCCGTAGTTGAAAACATCACTGGAGCCTTTCTGTACACCGAAACCTGCTCCGTTGTATACATTACTTACGGCATAGCCTGCTAATAAATCGACTTGCGGGGTTTGTTGGCTCTTTAGGTTTTTCGTATCTAAATCACTGATTTTTTTCGTGACCAAGGCCGTCATTAGACTTGGATTTTGTTTCAGCGCCATCTCTTTCAATTCGCCCAAGTTTAACTTGGGTAATAAATCAATTACGGGTAGGGTTTGAAAACTAGTTAAATGAGGACGCACGAGGAGCGTGTTTAGGCTGATTTTTGTGTTCAAATAGGATTGTTCTTGAGCCAATAACAGGGCTTTGTCCTCATTGTAATCAACTTGAGCAGAATAGTAATCTACTTTGGAACCTTGGCCAACTTCAAAACGATCTTTGGCAAGCTTTAAGCGATCATTGGATATTTCGAGTCCTTTCCGAAAGTTATTGACACGCAAATCTTGGCGAATGATATCGTAATACAACGTGCTAATTTGGGCAATTAAATTCTCAATGGACGTTTCCGTTTGTTTGGCTCCTAAATTTTGTAATTCCTTGAATCGGTCACGCAATACGAACATACCCTTGCCGTCGTACAAGGTCCAGGCCATTGTAACTCCTGCATTTCCACTGTTTGAATTGACCCCTGATTGAACGAGCGGGGCACGTAAGCCCCCAAAAAATTCTTGATCTAAACCCGAAATGGTATAGTTTTTTGTCGCCGTCCCCGTGATGGTCGGTAGAAATCCTGCATTGCCCAGGCTGTTGTCATTCGCGGCTTGAATTTCTCTTTTCTTGAGAATTTGAATCGAATATTGGTTCTGTAATCCTTGCTGAATGGCATCCTCCAAACGTAATGTTTCTTGGGCTTGACTCGTTAGGCTGGCTAGTACAAATAGGCCAATAAGGCCAATGGATTTGATCATGGAACAGGTTTTTCGGTAACTAATAACAAACATAAGAATTTTGATTCACATAAAGAAGGCTAATCCCGATAAGACCTCATAGGGTTTTATTCAGGTAATTCAGTAATTTAAGGGGATGATACGTGTCAGTAAACTCTATATTTTTCCGATAAAATCCCTAGGTCCGATCTCTGTTGATGAAATCGAGGTAGAACCTGCTGGTTTTCAAGGGGATCGTCGATTTATGCTTGTTGATCAATCGGGAACATTTATCACCCAAAGAACCCGACCCGATCTTACGCGGTTTCAATTAAGCATTCATGCAGATGGTTTTGAAGTTTTGGATCAAATTTCTAAAACGAAAAAGGTTTTATTACCTAATCCTGAATTACTTGATCAGGTGCAGGTAAGCTTATGGGATGACCAATTGCACGTTTGTGAAGTGGGTGATGAGTGGTCTGCCTGGTTTTCTGCACGGCTACAAGAACCCGTTCGATTGGTTCGGCAGCTTGGGCATCGCCCTCGGTTGATCGCTGAAAAATATCAAACGGAGGGTTCGAATCAGAGTTCATTGGCCGACTCATTACCTGTTTTATTAGCTTCTGAGAATTCCTACGATCGCCTAGCAGAGGTATATGGCAAGCCATTTGATCTTCAGCGATTTCGGGCAAATATTATCGTTTCGGGTGCTGAGGCATTTGCGGAGGATACCTGGGACGAAGTATCAATTTCATCGACAAGGCTATCAGGTGCGAAGCCCTGTGCAAGGTGTCAATTGGTGAACGTGGAACCATCGACGGGCGAAGTGGAGAAGGGTGGCTTGTTGAAGGCATTGGCGAGTTTCCGACAAAAGGATAACAAAGTGTATTTTGGCCAACAAAT
>JBJTMZ010000030.1:0-4110 GCA_046073805.1 Aquirufa sp. | reverse complement strand
CTCTCTTCCTAAAATCGAGCCTCCTGCTCCGCAGGATATGCGTGCAAATGAAACCAATAAAACCGCTTATGGCGACAAATATTCAAATGCAGTTGAATTAGGTCTAGGTAATTATGGGCATACGTTTTTTAATTTCAATGTAGGTCAAAGCAAGAAAGAAAATAAGTTTTTTGGAATGCATGTTCATCATGATGCTAATCAATTTGGGCCTGTGCAAGCGGAATTTTCAGCGCGAAGTGAAAATCAAATTCGATTCGAAAATCGTTCTCTGGGTAATGTAAATTATTGGGAAAGTACGTTAGGTTACGAACAGCGGACGAATAATTTTTATGGACTTCGCGAAATCCCCACATTCCTAAAGCAATCAGATTTAGAGGTAACGTATCGTAGATTTAATGCGGAAGGTAAAGTTAGTAGTGCAAAACAGGGTACAAACACCGAGTATTTGTTCGTTATCGCAGGGGATCAATTAAGAAATTCATTCGATTTGTCGGAAACGCTAATTAAAGCGAAAGCCTTGTATGGGTATAAGCTCTCAGAGCATTTAAGGTTTAAACTCGTCGGGGATTATATTTATTCAGAATACAAGCCCAATGCAACCTTACAAATATGGAATCGAAACCTATATCGCCTAAATCCTCATTTGGCTTATAAGAGCTCTCGAGTTAGTTTAAATGCGGGATTTCTTTACGTGACGGAATCTGATAATCCGATAGAAGAAAAAACCAGTGTGTTCCCTATGCTTCAAATGGATTTTGGCGCATCTGACTATATTCATTTATTTGGGGGTGTAGGAGGAGATGTTCAATTTAATTCCTTCCAGTCTTTTCTACTTCAAAACCCATGGATGCGCATTCCCAGCCAGTTGAAAAATACCAATCAAGTCGGGCACGTATATGGTGGAATTAAGGGAATCGGAGAGAATAAGGTCATTGATTTCGAGGTCAAATATGATTATGCAGAATATTCAGATTTACCATTTTTAATCAATGCGGTTGCCGCTTCAAATAAATTCGATGTACAGTACCGTGGAGGATTAGAAAAAATCCAAGTAACCCACTTTACGGGGAATTTGAATTTGAATTTCTCTTCCCAATTTACCTCGAGCTTTAAATTCAATCAGGTGATTTACCAACAGTTGGGTATCGAGTTTCAGGCACCTCATGTTCCTTCCACCACCTTGTCTTGGACAAACTCCTGGCGCCTTTCACCCAAGATCGTCATTTCACCAGATGTCTATTGGATGAAATCCTTGTTTGCATTGGAACCTGTCAAAAATCAGTTAATTCAGTTGGATGATATTTTGGATGTCAATTTTAAAATAAATTATTTTATCAAACGAAACATGAATCTGGGTTTATCAGGAAATAACTTGTTAGGGAAAAACTACCAACGATATTACCAATACCAGGTTCAAGGATTAAACGCGACCTTGTCATTTGCTTATTCTTTCTAATATGAAGTACCTTTTTGTATTTGCTTTTGCTTCTTTATTTTGGGCTTGTGGTTCTGCCGAGAAAACGACTCCCATGGTACCTACTCAAATTCTGGATGAAGTATTGGCCTGCGGAGATTTGAAAGGTTTAACGGCTAAATATGGCCCAAGCAACGTAGTGGCAGACACGAATTGGGTCATGGGAGATGATACCCTGCAAGGCTCAATCATATTCCCTAATTCGACGAAACAAGTTTACATATATTACCGGGAGGGACAAATTGTCGACGTGACCATTCGTGGCGAAGCATCGGAATGGAAAACAAATTCAGGTTTATACCTCGGCCTTCCTTTAAAAGAAGTTCAGAAACTAAATGATAAGAATTTTACCTTATCGGGCTTTAATTGGGCCCATGGGGGAGAGGTGGTTTCCTGGGAAGGCGGGAAATTAGCCAATGTACATTTGGCAACCTTTAGCAATGCCTCCAACCAACATGAGGGGCTTTCTGACGCAGAATACACGCAGATTTCAGGACAAACGGAATTTGATGTACGTCATGAGGCTATTCAGAACCTCAATCCGGCATTGGATATGATTTCGTTGATTAAGCCTTTCATTCCGAATAAAGAGGAAGGAAAATCAATTAGCAAGCGTATCTCTGCGAGTCAAATTCCTCCTACGAAGTAATTTTAGGACTTTAACTTTGGATTATTCTGGTGGCGTTCCGCATCCCGGATCGATTTCTTTTCGAGATTTTTATTCAGCGCTTCGGTCAAATTCACCCCCGTTTGATTTGCCAAACAGATCAACACGAATAGCACGTCCGCCATTTCATCTCCCAAATCCTTTTGCTTATCGGATTCCTTTTCGGATTGTTCCCCATACCGACGGGCAATGATGCGCGCCACTTCACCCACTTCTTCAGTCAACATGGCCAAGTTCGTAAGTTCGCTGAAATAACGAACACCTACTGTCTTAATCCATTGATCTACTTGTGCTTGCGCCTCGTCTAATGTCATAATTAAGGATTTTTAGAATCGATGATGATGGTTACTGGACCGTCATTGCATAAACTTACCTGCATGTCCGCCCCGAAGACTCCCGTTTGAATGGTTGACCCCATCGCGTTAGTTAGCTTTTGAATCATTTGCTCATACAACGGGATGGCTTGTTCCGGTCTGGCTGCCGACATATAACTGGGTCGGTTTCCTTTGCGGGTATCCGCTTGCAGTGTAAATTGACTGACCAGCAAAATTTGTCCACCCACTTGCTCCAGCGAAAGATTCATTTTCCCTTCTTCATCCGAAAAGATGCGTAATCCATGAATTTTGCTTACTAAATAATCAACATCGGTAGCGGTATCTTCGACATGAATTCCTAATAGGACCACAAAACCTCGTTCAATGGACGCATGTAATTGACCTTCAATGTGTAATTGGGCCGAGGACGCTCGTTGGATGACAGCAATCATTTCTTACAGTAAGAAATAAACAATGAGGAAATAGACCCCATAACCCAAGATGTCGTTGGTTGTGGTTATGAAAGGGCCCGAAGCCACTGCGGGGTTGATTTTTAATTGATTCAGCACCAATGGCGTAACGGTGCCCATCAATGAGGCCAACATAACTACGGCGAATAGCGATAGCGATACCGTGATTGATAACATGATTTCGCCACTATCAATCAACATCGAACAACCAAAGGCAAAAATTGCTGCAATCAAGGCATTGATCAATGCCACGACAAATACCTTTTGAAGACGTTTCCATAATGTAGTATCCAAACCACTCTTATCAGCCAAAGACTGTACAATTAAAGAAGAGGATTGAATACCTACGTTTCCGCCGGTTGAACCAATCAAAGGAATAAACGCAGAAATTGCAGGTAAAATGGCAATCGTATCATCGAATCGATCGATGATTTTAGCGGCTAAAAAACTGCCGACCATCCCACCGATCAACCAAGGTAAACGCGAACGCACCAAGAGCCAAACCGAGTCATCTTCTTCCACATCCTCCGAGATACCGGCCATGACCTGAATATCTTCTTGCGCAGACTCCGTGATGAAATCGACCACGTCGTCAATCGTAATACGACCCAATAAACGTCCTTGAATATTCACGACCGGAATGGCTTCCAAATCGTATTTCTGCATCAAATCCGCTACTTCTTCTCCCGAACGATACGTTTGAACCGATACAATCTCATCGGCCTCATAGACGTCCTGAATCTTGGATCCTCGTTTCGCCAAAATGATTTTTTTCAAGGAAACCGTACCCAATAAAATGCCATCATCATCGACGACATATACGGAATATACTTTCTCTACATCCTCGGCTTGTCGGCGAATCTCCTCCACACATTCCGTCACCGTCTGACTTACATTGATTTTAATCAACTCCTTCTGCATCAAACCACCCGCACAATCCTCATCATAATGCATTAAGTCGATGATGAATCGAGCCTGTTCACGGTCTTTGAGGAGCGCAATCACTTCCTCGCGTATACGAACAGGTTGTTCGTTCAAAATATCCACCGCATCATCGGAGTCGACAATGTTAATGTATTCAGAAATCTCTTTGGAAGTAAAATTCTTTAAGAACTTTTTGCGGTCATCCGTATCCAATGCCGAAATAATCGCCGCAGCGATTTTAGTATCCAATAATTGAACCAA
>JBJTMZ010000029.1:0-4050 GCA_046073805.1 Aquirufa sp. | reverse complement strand
TTAACGAAATAAGGGGTGTTTTTAGGCGAGATGCGATAGATTCTGCCTTTATTTTGATCACCTGCTTGGTGACCACCAACGCCTGGGTCATACCAGTCGGCGATAAATAATGATCCATCCGGTGCCACCGTCACATCCGCCGGTCGGAACCACTGATCTTTCACTCCTTCTACAAGATTTAATATGCTGGCTGAATAGCCCGCTCCTTGTGCTTTTGTCGGATATGCCCGAACGACATTGGGACCTGCATCTGCGTGAATGATTTGGTTTTGGAATTTGCTAGGCAATAGG
This sequence comes from Aquirufa sp., assembly GCA_046073805.1. GTDB lineage: Bacteria > Bacteroidota > Bacteroidia > Cytophagales > Spirosomataceae > Aquirufa. Next base: position 3,759 of record JBJTMZ010000029.1, on the reverse strand, counting down.
TTTCCTTCATAGACCAAAATGCCTGTCGGAGAACCTGACCCCGTTTGCAATAAGTTTGGAACAACCCCTGGATCGTTTAGATGCCAGTGTTGCAAAGGGACTTCCTTTTCCATGTTGGTTCGTTGTACGTACCATCCTTCACCCGTCATCTCGTCAGTATAGCCATAATTTCCATGCTCAAAAACGGAGTTAATTCGTACGCCTTTATTCCCATCATCATCGTTGTCAGATTGCCACATCGCTCCGTAAGAATCCACGGCTACTTCGAAGTTATTCCGGAAGTTTTGACCGAGGCATTCCACTTGAGAACCATCAAGATTGCAACGGAACACCATGCCTTGTTTGTATTTTTTCGGACCGATTTCGTCTCCATCTTGATCTAAAACGGGTTTTCCCTTAGAATCGAGTAATTGCTTGCCTTCATTGCCGAGGTTGAAATAGAGTTTTCCGTCAGGTCCAAAGGTAAATGCGTGCGCGCCATGGTCATGCTGCTCGCCACCGATGCCTTGAAACATGATCTCCTTTCGGTCGGCCTTATCGTCATGATTGTCATCAAAGAATTTCCAGATATAGGGACTTTGTGCGACAATGACCATGCTATCCAAAACAGCAATGCCCAATGGTGCATTTAATTCGGGTGATTGGTAAAATACTTTTTCCTTGTCGGCCTTGCCATCTCCATTGGTATCCTCCAGGATGACAATTCGGTCCCCTGCCGGATTTACAGGATTCCCGGCGATGGCCGGACGGTAGTTGAACGCTTCGGTAATCCAAACGCGACCCTTGGAATCAATGTCCATGTTGGTCGGGTTTTTCAACATCGGTTCAGTCGCGAAAGTGGTAATCTCCAATTCAGGATCTATTTGCAATCCTTTCAAGGCATTGGCCGCGTCATGCTTTTGCGATTCGGTGAGCGAATCCAATAGGGCTTGTCCCCAGCGTTGATGATCGTTTTGTTGGAAAGATGAAATACCCAAATAGCCAAACAGGCAAATGGATCCAAGAATGGACATGCGTCCAAGGATTGATTTTTTCATAAGTAGTAAATAGGTTGAGCGAATCGCTTTGTTGTAAAGGTCAATTAAATCGGCAAAAAAAGCAAATTTATCGACCGAGGAATTGGTTCAGTTTCGAACGGAAATTGAGGTAGGCCAATAAGGTTTCGGGGCTCATTAAATGGCTCTTTAAATAGGCCTTCCAAGCCTTGAAGGATTTGGGAGGATTGAGTAATGTGGCTTGGCAAAAATAGGTCAAGGATTTTATCCAATTCCCTTTATTTTCTAGGCATTCTCTACGCATGAGGTAGTAGTCTTGTAGAATAGGGCGGACTAGGTGATCGTATTTTTTGTGGGTGTACTCATTGATTTTTGAATACATAAAAATTCGATTCTTAATAAAGTCTTCGGAATGAATATGGTCGGTCATGCTGATTCCGCCCTCGTTTTTTCGATAGACCGACATGACTTCGGGCAAATACCCGATGGGACCCTGTTCTGCAAGAATTACATACATCGGGATGTCTCCGCTTTTCGAATGTACAAACCATTCTGGAAGTGGATGAACAAATTTTCGACGCATCATAACTGCCGCAGTGGCCATGAACCAGGTTTCCTTTTCGACTAAGAAATCTTGGCTTTGGATCCAAGATTTTTGATCTGTAGGGTTAATTAATTCGCTTGGCCGCTGGCTGTTGTCTTCGTAGACAATTTGGGCATTGTGAAAACAAGCCGAGGCATTAGGATGTGAGTCCAGGAAATCAACTTGACGCTGAAGTTTAAGCGGGTCTGTCCAAAAATCATCTCCTTCGATGTGGACAATGTATTCGCCGCGGCAATCGAAAAAACAATGTAAAAAATTATGTTTCGCTCCAATATTCTGGGGGCGAATATAGGCCTTAATTTTATTGGGGTATTTCTTGGTGTATTCTTGTACAATTAGTGCGGTTGAATCCGGGGAATGGTCCTCGCCAATAATGATTTCAAAGTCAAAATTCGTCTCTTGCGCTAAAATGGAATCGAGGCTTTCACGAATGTATTCTTCGTGTTTGTAGGTGATAAAACAGATGCTCACTTTGGGGTGGGCAACCGGAAGAGAACCTGGGAAAAGATGGTGGTTATAGCGCGAAAAATCCATTTCAATTAGAGCATTTCGGCATATCCTACGCCAGTTTGACCAAAATGATTTCCGTTGTAAAACAAGATTTTTCTGCCGCGATGTTGGATAACTAAGGGGTATTCAATCATCGAATAATCCCAAGCAGTTGGGTCTTCACTCACATCGATGCCCACTTCATCGTCTTTGCGTGTCCAATGTATTCCGTCAGTGGACTCTGCGTAGTAAATGCGGTAAGAGCGTTCGCGGTTTTCGCGGTAATCTGTGATTGCACGGGCCGAGAACCACATTTTGTAGATGCCATCTTCGATGAGTACACTGGGTCGAGAGATTCCACCTTCCACTTCATCACGGTAGTCGATGGCTACTTGACCTTGGCGAATCCAATTGACTCCATCGTTTGATTCGGCGTATTTAATGTGGTAACAGGGTTCCATTTTCCCTTGGTCTTCAATCCAATGGGTACAATTAAGGTACCAAGCTTTGAATTTTCCTTCATGTTCAAGAAAACATGCGGAGCCATTAAAATACGGCTCGGTAGCTGTGGTGCTAATGACAGGACCCGTGAATTTTTTGGTGAAATGTATGCCATCTTTAGAACTAGCAATACCCAAAGCATTGTGGTAGGGAATCGTGTTTCGAACGGTCCATCCAATGTAATATAACCACTTTTCGTCCCCATGTTGTAGGAACCAGGTAGGCATGATGCCACAATCATCGAATGTGCCAGGTGCACCTAAATCGAGAATGGGTTCGGGATGTACGTAAAGGATATTAGAAAGATTGTCAGGGTCAAGGTCAATAAATGAAGCCTGGCAACGCCCTTTTTCATCTCGGGCCGAATAGTAAAGTCTGATTTTGTCCTCGAATGACGTGTCTGCACATACGACATGGGCATACCCTTTCTGATTCCAGGTTGATTTCCCATCGGGACAAAACAACAAACCTTTTTTAATCCACTGCATATTTTTGGACGTGGTGTTTGAATACCACGTCCAAAGATACGAGCATTTATCGAATTGTTGAGAATGTCGTTGGGCTCATGTAGATAGATTCTACTTTATCAACGATTTTTCCGTCTTTTTCAGAGGCTTCCTTCACCGCAATCCATTTTGGATCTAGTCGGAATGCATCAAAACTAGCCTTGCCGGCTGCTTCGCTCTTGTGTGCCAAGAAATACAATAATTTACTTTGTGAGCCATCTTTTGGAATGGTTGTGAAGTATGCGATGTTTTCCATGCCATGTTTCTTGAAAAGCTTCGTGGTATGGTCGCGGAAACGCGCTAACACATTCGGTAATTTATCTGGCGCCGCTGTGTAGGTACGCATCTCAAAGGTACGGTCAGCATCTGCACTTGAGGGTTTGATCTTTGGGCTGAAATCGGTCGCATTCATGAAGATACTGGTTACTTTGGCAACGATTTTACCGCTTTCTTCTGATTTTTTCGCTACTTCTTTCCACTCGGGATCCTTTCCAAAATGGCTCCAAGAGGTATCACGCGCCGCTTGACTTGGGTAGGATAAAATATAATACAATGCGTTTTCTGTGTTGTTGTTTGGAATCCAATAACCCACATTTGTCATGCCGTGTTTTTCGAAAATCTTCTTGGTATGATTGGTGAATCGTTGGATCAAGGCATCTAGTCG
>JBJTMZ010000028.1:0-3050 GCA_046073805.1 Aquirufa sp. | reverse complement strand
CCACTCGGCCTGTTTCCAAAATGCTTGCTTGGGTTTTGTTTTTCATGGGAACCGCATGGACGATGGAAGGAACGTATCTTCAGTCGATCGAGGATAAAAAGTTCTTTGGCTTACTCTATGCCAATTTCTCGCCGAGTGTGGTGATGTCCACTGCGGGTTTATTTATGCTATTTAAGGCGTATGAAGGAACGATACCCGGGACGACTCCTATCCGTGATTGGATTAGTTCGCATAGCTATGGGATTTACTTGGTACATATCATCGTGTTGTTTTATTTGGTTCGTATCCAGGTCTATGGCGCCATGTGGCATCCAAGCATTGGCATTCCTTTAACGGCTTTCATTTGCTTGGGAATATCCGGTGTGATTGTTTGGGTGTTGCGGCGAATACCTTTCGGCAAATACATCGCAGGTTAGAATTAATTTGTAACTTTGGCCCAATCTAGTTCCAGAAAATGAAAAATATCGCCTTAATCTGTGTCCTTTGCTTGTCTGTGACGTCATTGATGGCGCAAAAGATTACCTCGTCGACGATTGCTGCGGGTGGAGTTACCCAACAGATTAATGGTAAATATTATTCCCATGTGGTGGGTCAAGCAAGTGTGATTGCGGGTACGACGGTCCAACAAGGTATTACGATGCGTCAGGGCTTTAAACAGCCTAATTTATTGGCCAAAAGTATTCAGAACTCCGGTTTGAAGATTCAAACTGCAATTGAGAATCCCATTACATTTACGGTTTTTCCTAATCCATTCAAGGACAAATTACGTATTGAATTCTCCGAAGAAAGTACGATGCCAACCTATGTGGCCATTTACGATATCATAGGAAGTACGATGTGGCAAGAAACCTATCCAGCCAAGATATCTGAGATTAATTTAACGGAGTTTCAGAATTTCCGTCAAGGAAAATACATTATCCACGTGCTGCAAAAAGGCAAGCCTTTCGTCGCTGCTATCGTCAAGGAATAACTTAATTGATAATTTTCCCGTCTTGCATTTCAATAATCCGAGAGGTATTATTAGCGAACTCGTTGTCATGCGTAACAATCAAAAGTGTCTGATGGAATTCCTCTGCAAGCTGTTGGAAGGTCCGAAAAACAATATCCGAATTTTTTTTATCCAGATTTCCTGTCGGCTCATCACCCATAATCAGCACGGGATCATTAATTAAGGCTCTGGCAATTGCCACGCGTTGTTTTTGACCTCCCGATAATTGGTTGGGCATTTTCAGCGCTTCCTGTTCGATGCCCAAAACCTTCAATTTTTCGTAGGCCCGATGCTCGACTTCCTTTTCGCTGTATTTACCTAATTTTAATCCGGGAAGCATGACATTCTTAAGTACGTTGAACTCATTCAGTAGGTAGTGAAATTGGAAGACGAAACCAATTTTTTCATTTCGAACGCGTGCGAGCTCTTTCTCTGTTTTATCGCCCATCAATATGGAATCGATGTGTAATTCCCCTTCGTAATCGGTGTCCATGGTAGAAAGGATATACAAGAGTGTTGATTTTCCACATCCTGATTTTCCAATGACCGACACAAATTCACTTTGGTTTAAGCTGAAGCTGATATTATCCAAAACCTTCACCGTCATGGGATCATGAAAGTATTTAGTAATGTTATTGGCCCGTAAAACTTCTTTATGGATATGTGTCATGTTATTTGCCTCGGATAATGATGACAGGATCTATTTTACTAGCCTTTCTGGATGGGAAATAACCCGCGAAATAAGTGGTCACAATCGAAAATACGGCTCCAATCACATAAAAGGTCGGGTTATAATTAATCGGGTAGGTTTTGATTGTCGGGAGGGATTCCGTGTTAAAAGGGATATTGTCAATGATATTGGAAAGGCCAAAACCTGCCAATAAGCCCAATATTCCGCCGAATATACCAATACTCAATGCAATGAAAATGAAGATCATGTTCACATCTCTGCCTGAAAATCCGATGGCCTTCATGATGGCGATGGAATCCATCTTCTCATAAATCATCATGTTTAAGATATTGTAGATTCCAAAGCCGGCAACGATTAGCAGGGTAACACCCACGGCATAAGAAATGATGCTTCGAACTGAGCTTCCTGTTTCAAACTGTGAATTGGCTTGTTGGATATCAATCGCATCAGTTTCATAGGTCTTTTGATATTCGATCGCCATGGCGGGAGCATCCAAGATATTTTTCAATTTAACCTGGATGTCGGTGATGTAGTTGTTCGAAACCCCGAGCATTTTTTGCGTGGTGCTGATGGAACAGTAGCTCTGAACTTTGTCGAGGTCTTGGAGGCCCGATTGGAATATGCCGACGACTTTTAATTGCATGCGTTCCCCTTTACTGGTTGTGACTTGAATGACGTCACCGATGTTGGCAGCCATTTTATCAGCAACCCCTTTACCCAAAATGATACTACTCGGAATGTTTTTTAAGTCGAGGTAATTGCCTTTCGTGACATAATCGTTGAACATGAATAAACGATTTTCCTCGTCGGGATCAATTCCATTAATCACTCCCGTTAAATCAATGGTCCCCACATTGTAAAAAACCTGTGCATTGATTTTGGGTGCAACACCTAATACGCGTGGATCTTGTTGGATTGCGTGCATAATTTGTCCACTGTTGTAAATCTCAAGTCGTTGATTCTTGGGTTTGAGGGAATGGACAAAATTTTGTGTGTGGGGTTGTAATAAATCTACGGGTTGTTTTTTGGAAACATTGATGTCGTGGTACAAGCGTATATGTGCAGTACGGTTCATGATGAGGCCATCCAACAAATCATTCAAACCGTTCATGAAACCCAGCAGTGTCACGAACATGGTGATACTAAAGGTTACGCCGATGGCGGCGACCAATGTTTGTTTCCATCTTGCTAAAAGGAGGGAAATTGAAACTTGAACGATTAATTTGATATTCATTACTTCGGTTTAACGACCACGTCTTTTTTCGTGAGACCGCTGATAATTTCTACTTTTTGGAAATCCATGAGGCCTGTTTTGACCACTTTATTTTCACCACTTTCCAAGGTGACAATCGAATCATTTTTCAAATAATT
>JBJTMZ010000027.1:0-14665 GCA_046073805.1 Aquirufa sp. | reverse complement strand
AAGTTACTCTACACAAAGAAATTAAATAAGGTTTTAATACCCACGAATCATGGCTAAGAAAGTAGTTGCAACACTAAAGAAAGAAGGCGGCGTAAAATACGCTAAAATCATTAAGGCGGTTAAAAACCCAACGACAGGAGCTTATACCTTCAAAGAGGAAATCATTCTTCAAGATGAGGTTAACGCTGCATTGAAAAACTAGTTTTTTCGTCGGCAATTTATCGCTAGCATATTGAAGTCCCTTTTTCGGGGACTTTTTTTTGTTTACCTTCAACACACATTAGACTAATTATCCCATGGGATTATTTGATTTTTTCAAAAAGAAACCGGCTCCTGAGGAGCAAGCTAACCTCGAAGAGGCCTTAGAAAAAGGCTTGGAAAAGACCAAAGAAGGGTTTATTTCCAAAATGGGGCGTGCGGTTTTGGGAAAATCAAAGGTCGATGATGATGTATTAGATGAACTGGAGGAAATCCTATTAACCTCGGACGTCGGGGTAGCAACAACCTTGAAAATCATTGAGCGAATAGAGCGTCGCGTGGAACACGATAAATTCGTATCGAAGGAAGAGTTAGATCAAGTATTACGCGAGGAAGTTGCGGCACTGCTGGATGAAAACAAATCCTACGACATTGAGAACGCTTTTGCTGAACCCACACAAAAACCCTATGTGATTATGGTCGTGGGGGTGAATGGAGTGGGTAAAACGACAACCATTGGGAAGTTGGCCTCCCAATTTCACCAAAACGGATTGAAAGTTGTTTTAGGTGCGGCAGATACGTTCCGTGCGGCTGCGGTGGATCAATTAAAACTTTGGGGAGAGCGTGTGGGCATTCCGGTCATTGATCACGGCATGAATACAGATCCCGCTTCGGTGGCCTTTGATACGGTTAAAAAAGCGGTGGATATGCAGGCGGATATCGTCATCATAGATACGGCTGGACGCTTGCATACGAAGGTTAATTTGATGACGGAATTGTCTAAAATGAAACGCGTCGTACAAAAGTTCATCCCAGAGGCACCACATGAGGTACTATTGGTTTTGGATGGATCAACGGGTCAAAATGCCTTCATCCAGGCGCAAGAATTCACGAAGGCGACGGAGGTAACAGCATTGGCAATTACCAAATTAGATGGTACGGCAAAAGGTGGCGTGGTAATCGGGATATCCGATCAATTCAAGATCCCCGTGAAGTATATTGGGGTTGGCGAAAAAGTCTCCGACTTGCAAGTGTTTAACAAAACGACTTTTGTCGATTCCCTTTTCGCCAAAAAATAATTATTTCTTCTGCTCTTTCGCCCAAGTATCCTTCAAGGTTACGGTACGGTTGAAAACAAGATGTCCGGGTTTTGAATCTCGGTCCAAACAGAAGTATCCTTTACGAATAAACTGCACCGCTTCTCCGACCGTAGCTTGAGCTAAGCTCGGCTCAACAAAGGCATTTTCGATTATTTGAAGGGATTCTGGATTGATGAATTTAACGAAGTCATCACCAAGTTCCGATGCATCTTCTACGATCAACAAGCGATCAAATAAACGAACCTCTGCGTTTACAGCATGCGGAATAGATACCCAGTGAATCGTTCCTTTCACATGAATACCGGAGGTATCCTGTCCGGATTTACTTTCGGGAATGTAAGAGGCGTGAATTTCTTTCACTGAACCATCTGCATTGAGTTCGAAATGATCGCAGGTAATAATGTAGGCGCCTTTTAAGCGAACTTGTAACCCGGGACCTAATCGGAAGAATTTCTTCGGCGGTTCGACCATGAAGTCCTCGCGTTCGATGTACAATTCGCGCGAGAAAGGAACAACGCGTTTCCCTGTTTCCGGGTCCTCCGGATTATTTTCAACCAGCAAATCTTCTGTTTGGCCTTCTGGGTAATTGGTAATGACCAGTTTAACGGGATCTAGCACGGCCATAACACGGTCGGCCAATTTATTTAAATCCTCCCGAATACAGAATTCTAATAAACTGATATCAATTAGGTTATCGCGCTTTGCGACACCAATTCGCTCACAGAAATTACGAATCGACGCAGCTGTAAAACCACGACGACGATAAGCAGAGATGGTAGGCATACGCGGATCGTCCCATCCAGAAACCACTTTCTCGTTGACCAATTGAAGAAGTTTTCGTTTACTCATCACCGTATGCGACAAGTTTAAGCGTGCAAATTCATATTGATGTGATGGAAAAATTTCCAGTTTATTGATAAACCAATCGTAAAGAGGTCTATGCACATCAAATTCCAAGGTACAGATCGAGTGCGTAATTCCCTCCATGGAGTCACTTTGTCCGTGGGCAAAATCATACATAGGATAGATACACCACTGAGAGCCGGTACGATGATGGGGCACATGGCGAATGCGGTACATCAAAGGGTCACGCATGTGCATGTTCGGATGCGCCATATCAATCTTCGCTCTTAAAACTTTTGCCCCATCTGGAAATTCTCCATTTCGCATGGCAGCGAAAAGAGCGAGATTCTCCTCAACCGAACGATTCCGGAATGGACTGTTCGTACCCGGTGAGGTTGGGGTGCCTTTTTGGGCCGCAATTTCTTCGGCCGTCGAATCGTCGACATACGCCAAGCCTTTTTCAATCAATGAAACGGCAAACTGATAAATCTGCTCAAAGTAGTTAGACGCATACAATTCGTTTTCCCATTGGAAACCTAACCAAGCGACGTCCGACTTGATGGATTCGACGTATTCGGTTTCCTCGGTCATCGGATTCGTATCATCGAATCGCAAATTTGTCTTGCCGCCAAATTTCTGAGCGAGCCCGAAATTCAAACAGATGCTTTTCGCGTGACCGATGTGTAGATACCCATTCGGCTCAGGAGGGAAACGCGTAAATATTCCTTGGGGGTATTTCCCTGCAGCGATGTCCGCTTGCACGATTTCTTCTAGAAAATTGAGGGGTTTGGATTTGGATTCTTCCATCATCGCTTTTTTTTGCTTGATCAAATGTAAAGTAGCCACAAAAATAAACATATTTTGGCTACTATGTACACTAAATTTCGAGATATCACGTTAGTGAAAAAACGGCTAAGAGCTACCAATTAATAATTTTTCTATTTATTGTTAAAAATAATTTTTATCTTAGCATTTGAAAATTACAGCAACAAGTTTTAACCAGAATATCTACTCAATTATTCCTTATCATAATGAATAAATTATTCAAAATCACATTCGCATTTGCCATTGCAGTCATTAGTTTTAATGCAATTGCGCAAAATAGCCCTCGTATTAACAACAGTACGAACGTAAACATTAACGGTGTAAATAGTTACACAGTTAGCTTTACTGTTTCTGGTTGTGCATCTGGATATGACTGGTCAGCAACAAACGCTCAAGGCCAAACATTTAACTTGGCGAACGATTGGGATGTTGCTTATGGGTCTCCTTCTACTTCGCGCGTCTCCACAGTACCCCTAGGTAATATTCCAGGAGGACTTTGGTTGACGGACCCAAAATCAACTTATGAGTATTCAGTTAAATGTTTAAGTGCTAACGGGCCAAATGACCCGAAAGCAACGGTTAACATCTACGTATTACCACAACCGGTGAATGAATTAGTTCCAACGATAAAGGTTTTGAGCAGAGAATGTGCTTCGATCGAAAACGGTACGGGTGGCGTTGTTAGATTACAGGCTGTTGGATGTTATGATGAGGTTGAGTGGACGAAACCAGACGGAACAACGGAAGTGGTTTTTGAAGAGTTTGATGGTATTTTAACCATCAATGGTGATTATCAAGAAGGTACTTATTCTGCAAAATGTAAGTTCAACCAAATTTACCAAGATGTCAATTACAATTTGGTGACAACTTTCCCTGTAACTCAGACAGGTCGTACTAACGTAAATAAAGAGTACTATCCTCCTAGAACAATCACCTTAACATCTGCGAATGCTTTGGGACCTGATTGGACAGAGATTTGTAATGGCGTAAGCATCAAGTTGAATACAACCTTAACAGATGCTTACAAGGATAAGTTATCTTACCAATGGTTCTACAACAATGTAGCTATTGAGTCGAATAGAACAGGTTTTATTAACAGCGGTAACTCTGGAAACTATTTTGTTCGTGTATCTTCAAAAGGAGGAGCAAGCTTCTGCGGATTTACAGATTCAAACAATTTTAGCATCAACAAAATTGCCTTAGACAAACCAGTAATCTTAGGAAATCCAAAGTATTGCTTGGATGATGTAACGACCTTGCGCGTTGACTCGGCTAGTTTAGTGAAACAAGAAGGCTACCTAATGCCGGCTAAACCGACAGCACCAGCAACATTTACATGGTACTTCAATGGTGCGGCACAGACTAATTTAGGGACTTTATCTACTATTAAGGCAGGTTCAAATGTTACGGTACAAGTTTCATACGTATCAAATTACGGGTGTAACTCCCCAATATCGGACGCTTTGGCAGTTTCAAACTATGATCGTCCAGCAACACCAAGCATTACCGCAAAAACGAAATTAGGATGGTGTTTTGGTACGCCAATCGAAGCGGTTTTAGAATCGTCTGATCTTGCAAACGGCGAAACAACAAAGTATGATTGGAGTAATAAGTTATCGACAAAGTCGGTGAAAATTGATAAAGCAGGAAGTTACACAGTACGAGTAATTAACACAGATGGCTGCTACTCTTTAGCGTCTGCGCCTGTAACCATTACCGTTCTTCCATTACCAGCTGCTCCAACGATTGCAACGGCAAATGGAGCCTCTCCATTCTTCTGTGTTAAGTCGGAAAGTGGTGCAATTAATGCGGTTAGCTTAGTCGCAACGACAACAAATGATGTTATTTGGAGCACAAAGTTTGAAGGCAAGATTTTAGCGGATGTTAAAACAAGTGGAACTTACACTGCCACAGCTCGTGACGTAAATGGATGTATTTCATTGAACTCAAATGCAATCAAAGTAGTAGCCCAACCAAATCCAGCATTAGGCTCAGATACGAAGATTTTGAAAGAAGGCGTTTACACGTTAAAAGCGACAAACTTCCCATCTGCAGCAACGGTTAATGCAACAGGTGCTGGCGAATATGTTTGGAAGTTTGGAACGACAGTTCTTAATCCAAAAACATTCATTACAAAAGTAAAAACAGCGGGAGACTATACGGTTGCTCGTAAGTATTTATATACAATTGATGGAACGCCGTTAACATGTATTACAGATGCAGTAAAATATACTTATGTCGTAGATCCAGATTATTCAGGCGTAGCTGTTTATCCAAATCCAATTACGGCAACTTCTAGTACAGACTTGAGTGCTAAGGTTCAAATTCAAATCCTAGAAGATTGGGTTAATGGTGAAATCACATTATTTGATATGGTAGGCCGACCAGTATACAGCGGAAAAATCGCAAATACAGATGGCACCTCTATTTTAGAGGTGAGTGGACTAGCTAATGGAATCTACATACTACAAATTAAAGCAGATGGTGGTAAGTCATTTGTAAGCAAAGTGATTGTAAATAAATAATTACCTATCCTTTTAAATGAAGCCGATCCGAAACGATCGGCTTTTTTTATGATGAAAAAACTCCTTTCTCTTTTACTGATCCTTCAAAGTCTACTTGTATATGGCCAATGGTCTTCCGTATCCATTCCCACAACAGCTTCCTTTCGAGCTCTGAAAGTGAAAGGAAATCATATTTGGGCGGGAGGAACGCAGGGTACAGTGGGCCATTCAAGCAATCAGGGGAAAACATGGGAATTCATGCAAGTCCCCGGTGCCCCAAATCTTGATTTTAGGGACTTAACAATCCTAAATGACCAGGAGGTCATACTGATGAGTGCAGGGCTCTCAGAGGAAGGGAAAGCCCGACTCTATGCGACAAATGACGGAGGAAAATCCTGGTCACTAAAGTTGAACATTCAAGAATCAGGCTATTTTTTCGATTGCTTACAATGGGATATTAAAACCCAAAAAGGCTGGCTATTGACTGACCCAATCAATCAAAAGCTTAGCTTATTTTCCATAACGAAAGATACGGCTCTCCATGTCAATTCTACCAAAGCACATCCGTTACAGGCAAAAGAAGCTTTTTTTGCCGCGAGCGGATCTAGTATGATTCAAATGGGGGATAAATTACATCTAATTGGAGGTGGAGCGGACTACGTGAATATACATCAATACAACATCGATTTAGACTCATGGACAACGATACCCTTAGGGATAAATGCTGGGGAGGCAAAGGGGTATTTTTCAATCGGAGCAAAAAACAAGAAAACCTTATGGGCTGTGGGTGGTGATTATCGGAAATTAAATGAGTCAACCATCCCTATTCTAATTAGCCGGAATGCAGGTAAGCATTGGACACCGATGGCCAATACGCCAAAATTTTATATGGAAAAAGTTATTTGGGCGAAACCGTATTGGATTGTTTGTGGCCCAAGTCAAAGTGCGGCCTACCACGAAAAATCAAAAAAGTGGAAAAGCCTAGGGGATTCCCACTATCATAATGTCATTCAGGTAGGTGATGTTATTTGGGGAATTGGAGCGAAAGGCCAATTGGGTTACATCAGCCTTTCGTCCATTGACCACTTATTTCTTTCTGAAAAATAAAGAAATAGGCGTACCGTCTAATTTGAAATTTTTACGCATTTGATTTTCTAAATAACGCTCGTAACTCTCCTTGATATATTGAGGCAAATTACAGAAGAAAATAAACGTAGGGTAAGGAGTAGATACCTGCGTGCAATATTTAATCTTGATATATTTTCCCTTCCAAGCTGGAGGAGGGTAATTTTGAATAACCTCAAGCATTACATCATTTAATTTAGAGGTAGAGATTTTTTGTGAACGATTCTCATAAACCTCCAACATCATTTCAAGCACCTGGAAAATACGTTTCTTTTCCATCACCGAGGTAAATATCACAGGCATGTAATTTAAGGGCGCCATACGCTCCTTAATCGCCTTTTCCAACTGATTCGCAGTATTGGTATCCTTTGCCACCAAATCCCACTTATTCACCATTAAAACGATACCTTTCTTCGCTTTATCAGCCATACTGACAATATTCATGTCCTGAGCCTCTAAACCAGTTAAAGGATCAATCGTTGTGGCATCAATCAAGATGATGGCAATATCACATTCCTCCAACGCTTTAATCGAACGTAATACCGAATAGTATTCAATGTTATCATCAATTCGTGCCTTTCTTCGAATACCTGCCGTATCTGTAATGATAAAGTCCTTTCCGTAAAGCGTATAACGATTTTGAATAGCATCACGGGTAGTTCCCGCCATATCCGTAACAATCGAACGATCACGGCCCAATAAGGCATTTAAGAAGGAAGACTTTCCTACATTGGGACGACCTAAAATTGCCACACGCGGGACACCAGCTTCAGGATTTTCTACACCCTCATCTTTGAAATGCGAAATCATTTCGTCCAACATATCTCCTGTGCCACTTCCACTCTCTGCCGCAATCGGGAATGGCTCCCCAAGTCCTAACTCATAAAACTCAGCAGCGGCCATCGCCTTCTCATTCGTATCAGCCTTGTTGGCCACCAAAATAACTGGCTTTTTAGAACGACGTAATATATTCGCAAAATCCTTATCTAAATCCGTTAATCCTGTTGTACAGTCGACAACAAATAATAGAACAGCAGATTCTTCAATCGCTAATTCAACTTGCTCACGAATAGCTCCTTCGAAAATATCTTCTGACCCATGAACGTAACCTCCTGTATCAATCACAGAGAAGAATTTACCCGTCCATTGACCATATCCATAATGGCGATCGCGCGTAACGCCCGACATATTATCCATAATGGCTTTTTTCTGTTCAATTAAACGGTTGAACAACGTTGATTTACCCACATTTGGGCGGCCTACAATGGCTACAATATTTGACATTTGTCTTAAAAATTAATCGGGCGAATACCCGAATGATCGCAATTTATCTGCTTTTGCACGCCAATCTGGCTCTACCTTCACAAACTGCTCTAAAAAAACTTTTTTACCAAAGAAGGCTTCCAAATCAGCACGTGCTTGAATGCCTACCTTCTTAATACTTTCTCCTTTGTGCCCGATTAATATAGCGCGCTGAGAAACACGTTCCACATAAATCTCGGAGGCAATTCGCAAAATAGTTGGCTCATCTTTAAATGAAGTAACAACCACTTCACAGGAGTAAGGAATCTCCTTTTTGTAATTCAGAAATATCTTTTCGCGAATAATCTCAGCCGCAAAAAAACGTTCTGATTTATCTGTCAATTCATCTTTATCAAAAAAGGGAGGATGAACTGGTAGATTCTCTACAATATGTTTAAATATTTGATCTAAATGAACATGTTCTTGAGCAGAAATGGGAAGTATCGGCTTTCCCGGGAAAATTCCCTGCCAGTACTCCATACAAGCCTGCAACTTCTCTTCATTAACCAAATCAATTTTGTTCAACAAGACAACAATTGGAGTGGCCGTATGATCTTTCCAATTCGTCAAGAATTCCAAATCCTCATAGGTATCAAATACATCCGTTACATACAGGACAACATCAGCATCCTCCAAGGAATTCTTTACAAAAGCCATCATCGACTTGTGCAACTCATACTTTGGCATTAATACACCAGGAGTATCGGAATAAATAATTTGATACTCATCTCCCTCATATTCACCATTCAACATCCCCAAAATACGATGACGAGTCGTCTGTGCCTTCGAACTCACAATCGACAAACGCTCTCCAACCAACGCATTCATTAGCGTACTCTTCCCCACGTTGGGCTTCCCAATGATACTGATAAAACCTGCCTTGTGCTGTTGGGCCATGTCAAAAAATAAATTGCCCGATTGGGATGATTGATGAATAATTCACAAAGATACTTGTTTTTCACGAAAAAACCCTGCATATTTGCACTCCAATATATCGCGGGGTGGAGCAGTTGGTAGCTCGTTGGGCTCATAACCCAAAGGTCGTCAGTTCGAGTCTGGCCCCCGCTACAGAGTAAAAGGCAAGCCGAAACGCTTGTCTTTTTTCATTTCTACAAAACAAACCTTATCATGTTTGTTACTTATGCCCTGTATTCATCCGCTTATGATAAACTATATATTGGTTGTACGCAAAATTTAATCAGCCGATTTCACTCGCACAATTCATTAGCGAAAAAAGGATATACTGTTAGATATAGGCCTTGGATAGTCATTCATGTTGAGTTTTATAATACTATAATGGAAGCACTCAAAAGGGAAAAACAACTAAAATCTAACAGAGGTAGAATGTTTTTGAGAACATTATTGTAAAGGCTCAGAGGGCTCATATCCGTCAGCTGACGGACGTCAGTTCGAGTCTGGCCCCCGCTACAGAGTAAAAGGAAAGCCGAAACGCTTGTCTTTATTGATTCTAAGGCCTCTATTAATATGCTTAGTCTTACAGATGTCAGCAGAGATAACCTAAATTCCTGCCAGCTCTAAAGGTCTTTTTTTGATTCCTTCACAAATTAACGACCGCTTAATAATTCTTTCTTTACCAAGGCCCATTCATTTTATAGGTTTGCATTGAACGGATTATTCAATGCAATGAAAACAACGCTTAAACTTCCAGGATTACAAAATTGCCTTATTGCCGATGTCTTATACATCGAAGGCAAAAGCAATTATAGCATAATTTACTTGAAGAATGCCAAACCCATCACGATGGCGAAGACTTTGAAAAAATTTGAATCCCAATTACGGTTGCATCCCTTTCTACGCATCCATAAATCCTACCTTGTTAATCAAGCGCACCTATCAGATAAAGGCATAAACCAGGCAAACATGCTTGAATTATTGGACGGTAATCAATTGCCTGTTTCGAGACGAAAACGAGAGCTTATCAAAAAAAGTATATAAAAAAAGGGCTTCAAAACGGAAGCCCTTTTCTATGAAATAATTTTGATTATTTACCTGATGGAGCAGAAAGCAATTCAAAGAATTGATCCAACTTCGGAGTAACAATAATCTCTGTACGACGGTTTTGCTTACGACCAGCACGGCTATTATTTCCAGATTGTGGCTCATATTCACCACGACCACCCGCTGTCATACGAGTTGGGTCAACACCAAATTTCGTTTGCAACAAACGAACAACCGACGTCGCGCGCTTTGCACTTAAATCCCAGTTGTCCTTAAATTCTGGAGTAGAAATAGGCACAGCATCCGTATGACCTTCTACTAAAATATCTAAACCTTTGTGATCGTTAACCACTTTAGCAACCTTAGCTAACACAGCTTCTGCTTTTGAGCTAACAGTCGCAGAGCCAGAAGCAAACATCAACTTATCTGAAATAGAGATATATACAACCCCTTTCTTCACTTCAATCGATACATCTTCATCATTCACATCAGCCAATGAACGCTTCAAGTTCATCACCAATGACAAATTCACAGAATCTTTCTTTTGAATAGATGTGTTCAAATCTTTGATGTATTTTCCTTGCTCATTTAATGCATCCAAAGATTTACGGATACTTTCAGCACCAGACTTGTTGATTACTGATAAATCTGACAAGCGATCCAATAAATTGGTATTTGTCTTCTTCATGTAATCTAATTGCTCTTGTAGCGATTTCAATTGGCTATTTTTCGCGTCCAAATCGGCATCACGCTTCTTAACCTCACCTTGTAAACTAGCTGTCAATGATTGACAATCTGCTAAATCTGATTTCGCGCGCGCAACGGCTTGTTCGCTACTAGCTTGCAATTCTGTTAAACGTGATTGCAATTCTGTCATCTTTTTCTTGCTTGCACAAGAGGTGAACAAAAACGGCAATATCGCCAGCACCCAAATTAATTTTTTCATAAAAGTATAATTAAAGGAATATGGTAAATAAGTATTTTAACAAAAGTAAAAATCAAAAATAGATATTTTGTCCTGAATAACGAAAAATTTAGAAAATATACCCGTTTTTTCTAATCGCCGCCTCAGCGATCCGACGGCGAGATTCAATTAAATTGTAAGGATCTATCTTTGTAAATCGTTTCAATCCCATCAACAAAACATTCAACTCATCCCCTTTCGCAAAGCCCATTATGACCTCTCTACCCGCATGAGCCACCTTCTCAATCGCATCATGCAAATAAACCATCGCACACTCCTTCGCAATGGCATGTTTTTCCTCACCTTCCCGCTGAACCAGTTTGTCTACGCGAACTAATGCCGATTCCGCCACATAAACTTCAATCATCATATCCGCTAATCCCATTAAAATTTCCTGTTGGTGCTCAATCTCAGTCGTATACTTCTGTAACGCAGCACCCGCTGCCATCAATATCGCCTTCTTGGCATTCGCAATCACTTTGTATTCCTTGCCAAAAATTCCTTGAGGCGCGTCCGTTGAAAAATCAGGAACACCCAAAATTTCCTTCCCAACAGCCATCGCGGCAGGCATCAATTCAATTTCTCCCTTCATGGCGCGCTTGAGTACGGTGCCAACTGCCAACAAGCGGTTAATTTCATTGGTCCCCTCAAATATTCGATTTATACGAGAATCCCTATACGAACGCTCCATTGGCGCCTCCGCAGAGAATCCCATTCCGCCATAAATCTGAACACCCTCATCCACCACATAATCTAATACTTCAGATCCATGAACCTTTAAAATTGCACACTCAATGGCAAATTGCTCAACCCCTTTTAGCTTAGCCTCAGCATCTGACATGCCCGCCGCCTTTAAACTAGAAATTGACTCGTCGATGTTCTGACCCGCGCGGTAACATGCGGCTTCTGAGGCATAGGTCCGACTAATCATAGTTCCCAACTTGGCTTGAATTGCACCAAATGAGTGAATTGATTTCCCAAACTGCTTTCGCTCATTGGAATAATTTACCGCCAAATCAATTAATCCTTTTGACCCTCCAATGACCGCAGCGGCTAATTTAATACGACCAATATTTAAAATATTAACGGCAATTTTAAAACCGCCCTCACGCTTAAACAAGAGGTTATCAACCGGCACTTCACAATCCGTGAAAAAAATCTGACGTGTCGAACTGCCCTTAATTCCCATCTTATGCTCCTCCTCATTCATCGATATACCCGGGAATGAACGCTCCACTAAAAAGGCCGTTAAGTTTTTATCATCATCAATCTTGGCGAAAACGATAAACAAATCCGCAAATCCCCCATTCGTGATCCACATTTTTTGACCATTCAAAACATAATGAGTTCCAGCCTCATTTAATTTTGCCTTCGTTTTTGCCGCATTCGCGTCAGAGCCAGAATCTGGTTCCGTTAAACAATAGGCTGCCTTCCACTCTCCCGAAGCCAATTTTGGCAAATAGGATTTCTTTTGCTCTTCCGTCCCATAATAAACAATCGGTAGCGTTCCGATACCCGTATGCGCAGATAATGCCACAGCAAATGAATGCCCACCCCCACAGGCCTCCGCAACCAACATCGAAGTATTGAAATCCATGCCGAATCCACCATACTCCTCCGGAACAGATGTCCCCAATAAACCCAATTCGCCAGCTTTATCCAGCAAACCCACCATCACAGATGAATCTTTCGCAAAATCAATCTCATCCAAAATTGGATGCACCTCGGTACGAATAAAATCCAGACAAGTCTGACCAATCATTCGCTGCTCTTCCGTAAAATCCTCCGGAATAAATATTTCTTCAGGTAACAATGGGCGAATCAAAAACTCTCCCCCTTTAAAGGCATTTAAACTACTCATGGCTTTGGATTTAATTTAGTTGACAAAGAATTAAATATTGTTTCTGATTCCGTCTCCAAAATATGGTTGATGGATCCAATGATTTCAAAAAAATCGGAGAGCTTCTCCTCCCCAATTCGTTGGTATACCAATTCATTAAATAATAGAACCCCCTGACGCGCCTGATCACGCTTTTGTTTCCCCAAATCCGTCAAAAAGATTTTCACAACACGCTTATCTGCATAATTCGCCTCCCGACGAATCCATTTCTTATCCTCCAAAGTCTTCAACATGCGCGTCAAACTGCGCGACTCCAACCCTAACGCAGGTGCTATCTTCGTTGCAGGAGTTCCCTCCTTATCGATGTGCAACAATACATAGCCTATCGCCATGGTCATATCGAATTGCGCGGAGTACGTATTATACATACGACTAATCGCGTACCAACTGGATTTGATTTGAAAATCAACGGTTTTTTCTGCTTTCATATTTATAGAAGTATGCCGACATACCTTTGTAAATTTGAAACAAAAAAAAATAGGATGCAAGCATCCTATTTTCAAATTCCTGTAAATCGTTTAATTATTTGATTCGATTCCCGCGCATTCGTTTGCTGCTAACTTTCAAGCCAGAGAATGACGACTTCATAATCAGTAAACGAACCTTCTTTTTGTTGTAAAGCAAATACTTGTTACCATCATACGTCAAACGAGAAAATGTTGGACTTCCCGTTTCATCCACCAACTGGTAGTAATACTCGCCGCGTTCTCCCAAAACCGGTGCAAAATGTAAACTCTTTTCCTCCCCAGCTCCCGCTTCAAAAGAAATTAACAATTGATCTTTGTTCTCTTTAACCAAAACTCCTGGAGTTTCTTGCTCCAAGCTTACGCGGTTAATCGACTTACCGTTGACAATCGTGATTTTGCCTGATTTTACATTCGCATCAGACGCATTCAATTCTCTCTCCAAGAACAACGCATTATCATTGTAAAACTGAATCTTATCCAAAGGCAATTGATTTTCTTTAATTAATGACATCAAAGAACCTGTCAATTGCGTCTTCTCCGAGCATGAGCTCAATAAAATTACGCTTAGCAATAAAAAAACGAGCTTTTTCATAGAATTAGTTGACGCCTTCAGCGAGAATTAACACCTTATTGTTTAATACTTCAACAACTCCACCCTCAATTTGAAAGACCTCTTTGTCGGCAGAGAGAGTCCCCTTATCCAAGGTACTTACCAACGCCGCGTGATCATTCAAAATCTGGAAAGAACCATCCACGCCAGGCAAAGTAACAACAGATGCTTCTCCTGAGAATACTTTACGATCGGGTGTAATAATTTCTACAAACATATTTTTCTTATTTAGCAGCTTCTGCTAGTAATTTCTCACCTTTAACAACTGCATCTTCAATCGTACCAACCAAGTTGAACGCCGCCTCAGGCAAGTGATCATACTCGCCATCGATAATCGCATTGAAGCCTTTGATCGTATCGTTGATATCCACTAGAACGCCTTTTAAGCCCGTAAATTGTTCTGCCACAAAGAAAGGTTGTGATAAGAAACGTTGAACACGACGCGCACGAGATACGACTAACTTATCTTCTTCTGATAATTCATCTAATCCAAGGATAGCGATGATATCTTGTAACTCTTTGTAACGTTGCAAAATTTCTTTCACACGTTGAGCCGTATTGTAATGCGAATCACCTAAAACCTCTGCTGATAAAATACGAGATGACGAATCCAATGGATCCACCGCAGGATAAATTCCTAATTCAGCAATTTTACGAGACAATACCGTCGTAGCATCTAAGTGGGCAAACGTAGTTGCCGGTGCTGGATCCGTTAAGTCATCGGCAGGTACGTAAACCGCTTGTACAGAGGTAATCGAACCACGCTTTGTGGAGGTAATACGCTCTTGCATGGCTCCCATCTCTGTCGCCAACGTTGGTTGGTAACCTACCGCTGATGGCATACGTCCCAACAAGGCCGAAACCTCAG
>JBJTMZ010000026.1:0-7998 GCA_046073805.1 Aquirufa sp. | reverse complement strand
GCGTCCATAACATACACTTCTGCCTTGGAAATTGGTTGAGGCAATGAAGACATAATCCGATTCGCAGAACTCGATAATCGAATTTTACATAATTCCGGATCATCAGCGATATCAGCTTCGATGGTTACGAATGAAGTGGCATCCTTTTGAACAAAGTTGTCAATCGGTTGTACGCATGAAAAGAGCGACAAGGCAAATAAGTATATAAATATTCTAGAAAAAGGCATTCTTATAAAAATTTAAAATTGTAAGTCATTGAGATAAATGGAGAGGCAAATACGCTCAACTCATAGGCTTTTAAGCCATTTTTGGTCGACTTAAAGAAGACCGAATACGGGTTTTGACGGCCGTAAAGATTATACACCGTAAAGACCCAACTTCCCTCCCAGCGCTTGTGCTTCATGGAAGGGTTGTTCACCGTCCAAGAGAAATCCAAACGATGGTAATCCCTCACCCGATCATTATTTCGCTCCGCAAAGACAGCGTATTTCTTTCCGGCAATTTCATAGCTACCTGATGGCGAAGAAAAGGGACGTCCCGTATTATAAACAAAAGTGAACGAGAAACTATGATGTGGAGAGGGTTGAATATTCCACATCGCATTAAATGAGTGCGGCTTGTCGTAATTTGTAGCAAACCAATTTCCGTTGTTAATTGCCTGAATTTCTGGAAAATCTCCAATCATCTGGCTAAAGGCTCGCGCATAGGTATAGGAAATCCAACCTGAATTTTCGCCTTTTTTCTTCTGCAACATCAATTCAAATCCATAAGCCTTCGACTTACCCGTAATCAATTGCGTCTCGATATTCGGATTCAATTGCAAATTCGCACCCGAGACAAAATCCAAGGTATTCCGTACGTCGCGGTAATAGGATTCCAACGAAATTTCATACACGTTTTCGTTGAAGGTCTTGAAGAATCCTAAGGATGCAAAATCACTTTGTTGGGGTTTAATAAAAGCATCTGCCGTCTTCCAACGCGACGTTGGTAAAGGCGTCGTGTTATTCGAAAGCAATTGGAAGAATTGTTGTTGGCGATTGTACCCAAATTTCAACGTGGTATTCTCAGCTAACGAATACTTTAAAGTCAAACGAGGCTCAAAACCACCATAACTTGCCATTACTTCGCCCGCTGCATATTCCTTCTTACGTACAATCGAATTAATAGAAGGCATCAAACCCGGAGAATATTCATTCACCGTTCCCGCTCCAATTCTCCAATAATTCGCATAACGAATACCAGCCTGAATGGTTAATTTATCATTCATCTTCCACTCGTCATCTAAATAGATGGCCGACTCAATCGATTGTTCCGGAGCTAATTTTACCGTTGCCACGCGCGATGAAATACCGTCATTCAAAACGCCAGGACTGATATCATAACGAGTTAATGTCACCCCAAAATTTAGTTTATGCTTCTCAACAGGCTGGTAATCAAAACTTACCGTTCCATTACGATATAAAATGGATGAGTTTAAATCAATCGTATTGACTGAATCTGGCGCGTAAGTCTTCGTCGAGTAATACGAAAGAGCACCCGCAACAAGCATATTTAATTTTGGCGAAAAGTAATGATTCCAATGAATAGAGCCATTTTTGTGCCCATAGTCAAAAGATGTTTGTTTGGCCACTACGTTCTCAATACTAAACAGAGAGTCTACACGGTAATAATCATGACTCACATAGGCCGACAAAGAAATCGTATTTTTTTGATTAGGACGATAATAAACCTTTGTCGCTATGTCGGTAAAATTCGCGCGAATATTTTGCAAATTAGGAGGGGCTACGGCCTTGAATAGATAATCATTTGCCGACAAACGAGCTGCTACTAAAACAGATAATTTTTCCTTGATTACCGGAATTTCAGCCATTACTCGGTTGGAAACCAAACCAATACCTCCCTGCATCTTAAACTTTTCGGTACTTGGTTCGATCATCTTAATGTCCATGACCGAGGCCGTTCTACCTCCGAATCGCGCAGGTATACCCCCTTTATATAATTCCAAATCACGAATCGCGTCGGAAGCAAATACCGAGAACAAGCCAAACATGTGCGTTGGATTGAAAATAGGCGTATCGTCAATGTAAATCAGGTTTTGATCCACATTGGAACCACGGATATTCAAGCCATTGGCACCCTCACCCACAGATGAAACACCTGGCAAGGTCTGTAAGCTACGAATCACATCGACCTCCCCCATCATGGTCGGAAGCTTTTTAATTCCTTTTAAACTTAAAACGGTTACACCCAGCGAAGGGGTTTGAATATCCTTTTTATCTGCTGAGGCCGAAACAATTACCTCCTCCAATTGCTTGGTTACGTTGTTAAGTTCCACATTGATCTCCAAATTACTCTGCATGTAGATCTTTGTGCGGTAAGGATTATATCCCACCGAGGAAACTTTCAACACATATTCTCCATAAGGAAGTGATAATTTATAGATACCATTCGCATCAGTCACCGCACCGGACTTCTTGAAATCGACTGAAATAGTAGCTCCTACGATCACTTCGCCAGATTGGGCATCTACGACCTTACCACTTAAAATCGGCAATTGGTGTTCTTGGGCAAAGATACTAAAGGATAAAAACAGGGAGAGACAAAGCCCCCATCGCGTAAAATTTTTGATCATAGTTAATTGGTCAACAATAAGCAGATGTCAATGATACAAATAATATCAGACTTTTCTCACCCGAGTAGCGACCAAAGGGCGGATATTGCGACGAAAAGAAGTGTGAAAGGAATAAGCACTTTCCAGCAAAGGTACATGAATTGGTCCACGCGCACGCGAGGAAGCGTCCATCGAACCCACATCTGTAATGCAATTAAAATATAGGTTTTCACCATAATCCAGCCAAATCCCCATAAGGTAGCAGCCAAAGTTCCCGTCGTCCCATTGGTCCAATCGGCTAATCGAAGATTAGCGATATTAGGCAAAGGGGAATACCAGGCACCCCAAAAGAGAATCACGCCTAACAAGCTAACAAGGAGCATCATGCCGTATTCCGACAAAAACAATAGTGCCCAACGCATCCCTGCATATTCCGTATGAAAACCACCCACTAATTCCGATTCTGCTTCCGGAATATCAAAAGGGGCACGATTCGCTTCGGCTAAAGAGGCAATAAAATAAATGATAAATAGGATAAAGAATAATGGCATCCGCACAATATTCCAAGTCAATATTCCTCCAATTGCCTGCACTTCAATTCCCAAGGATTTAATTCCAAATAAGTATTGTACCTCTGTAGAGAAAATGCCTTGTTGGACCGCAATGTCTTGCAAATTCAAACTCCCAGAAATGATCACGACACAAAGAATACACAAGCCCAAAGGAATCTCAAATGAGACCAATTGTGCTGCCGACCGAATGGCTCCTAAAAGTGCATATTTATTGTTGGATGTCCAGCCGGCCAACAAAATCCCAAGCGTATCTAGGGAAACAATACCCATCAAAAGCATGATTCCCATTTCCGTTTGCGATCCCTGCAACCAAGTCCCTGAACTCAAGGGTACGACTGAAAATGCCCCGAAAATCGATAAGAAAATAATCCAAGGAGCCAACAAAAACAAGCGTTTTTGCGCCAAAGCAGGCACAATATCCTCTTTTTGAATGAGTTTAATTAAGTCGGCAAAAACCTGCAACAAACCCCATTTACCTACTTCCATCGGACCGAGACGGTCCTGCATAAAGGCGGAAAGCTTTCGCTCGACATACACGCCGATGATGACGTTGACCGTCAACAAAATCAGACAGATGAGGAGCGCGATAAACATTAGCGAATAGCGTTAAGAGCCTGTGTGAAATCAGCAATTAAATCCTCAATGGATTCTAGACCCACGGCAACGCGAACAAGTCCATCCGTAATACCTAAAGCAGCCTTTTCCTCTGCCGGTAATTTGGAATGTGTTGTCGAAGCCGGATGCGTAATAATCGTACGAGAATCCCCCAAATTTGGCGAAATAGAAGCGATTTTCAATTGCTTGCTAAAGGCAACTACTTTTTCAAAGCCCCCTTTGATATCGAGCGTTAAGATACCTCCACCATATTTCATTTGGCGTTTTGCCAACTCAAACTGCGGATGGGATTTTAAGAATGGATATTTTACTTGAACCAACGCTGCATGACCATCCAAGGCCTCGGCCAATGCCATCGCATTTTCTGAATGTTTCTGCATCCGAAGATCCAATAATTCTAAACTCTTTGATAATACCCAAGCATTAAATGGTGACAAAGATGGTCCTGTATGACGCGCAAAGAAGCGAATCTCATCCATGTAAACTTTCTTACCACAAATGACACCACCTAAAACACGGCCTTGTCCATCAATGTATTTTGTTGCCGAGTGAATGACTAAATCAGCACCTAGATCTAGAGGTGTCTGCAAAATCGGCGTGGCAAAACAATTATCTACCACCAAAACCATATCCTTTCCTTGCTTCAAAGCAGCTAACGCAGGCAAATCGATTAATTCCAAACCGGGGTTGGAAGGAGATTCACAGAATAAAAACTTTGTATTGGGTTGGATCGCCGCTTCCCAAGCTTTGATATCAGCACCCGGGACAAAGGTGCATTCAATGCCCCACTTCGCCGTAATTTTCGTTAAAATCTGAATGCAAGAACCAAATAAGGCATTGGAAGCCACGACGTGATCGCCTGCTTTTAACAAACCAGCCATCGATGCAAAAATGGCCGCCATGCCCGTAGAGAAGGCTAGCCCATCTTCCGCATTCTCCAACATGACCATTTTAGCCACGAATTCATCCACGTTTGGATTCATGTAACGCGAATAAATATTACCGGCCTTTTCATCCGCGAAAATCGCGCGTCCCTCTTCAGCATCTTCAAATGTAAAGCTTGAAGTTAAATAGAGAGGTACAGAGTGTTCGCGGTTGTGGGAACGATCGGCTTGAATACGAATGGCTTTCGTTTGTTTTTGCATCGGCATAAAATTTAATCTACAAAAGTAATAGAATAGTGGCAAATCGCGCCTATTTACGAATGAGTATTTTTTGACCTGATTCAGGCCTACAAACAAAAAGAATTATTTAAAGATTTATGAGTAAATTTCAAGGTTGGTTATCCTTTTGGAGACAATAAAATAGAACTATGAAAAAACAATTACTTTTTGCCCTGAGCGCCGCGCTCTTGTGCTTTTCATTGCCTACACAGGCACAAAAATGGACCAATTTATTTGATGGAAAAACCTTCAAAGGTTTTAAGCAATTAGGTGGAAAAGCCATCTATGAGGTAAAAGATGGTGTGATGGTCGGAACGACCGTACCGAATACCGGAAATTCATTCATGGCTACCGAGCAAGAATATGGCGATTTCATTTTGGAAGTTGACGTGAAAGTAGACAACAAAATGAACTCCGGAATTCAATTCCGTAGCCTATCCATCCCTACTTACAACAATGGTGTCGTACATGGTTACCAAGCGGAAATCGATCCATCTGCTCGTGGCTGGTCGGGCGGTATCTACGACGAATCTCGCCGTGGATGGTTATCCCAAAACGAACTTAAACCGGAGGCGAAAAAGGCCTTTAAATTAGGTGATGTTTGGAATCACTACCGCATTGAGGCGATTGGAAGCACGATTCGTACCTGGATCAATGATGTTCCGGTGACTTATTTGGTGGATGACATGACAGCTAAAGGTTTTATCGCATTTCAAGTGCATGCGATTTACGGCGAGATGAAACCTGGGATGCAGGTGATGTGGAAAAACATCCGCATTCAAACAGGAAAAGACATGCAGCCACGTCCATTGGATGGCAAGACTGTCGTAGAAAATTATACCTTGAACACACTTTCTGAGCAAGAGAAATTGGAAGGGTTTAAATTATTGTTCAATGGGAAAGATTTAACGGGATTCCGTTCGGCATTTAAAACTACGGCTCCTCCATCGGTTTGGACGGTTGAGGATGGCACCTTGCACGTCAATTCATCGGGCGGTAAAGAATCCGTAAATGGAGGCGATATCTTGACAAATGAGCAATTTGGAGCATTCGAATTAACCTTTGATTTCAAATTGACCGAGGGTGCTAATTCTGGTGTGAAATATTTCGTTAATGAAACATATGACTCAGGGATGTCGGCCATCGGTTTGGAATATCAAGTATTGGATGATGCGAAGCACCCAGATGCGAAATTAGGAACGGTAGGGAATCGTACCTTGGCGAGTTTGTATGACATTATTCCTTCGAATAAATTGGAGCCACGTTTTCAACGCAAGATTGGCGAATGGAATCAAGGACGTATCATCGTTTATCCAAACAACATTGTTCAACATTGGTTGAACGGATTCAAAGTAATCGAATTCGAGCGTAAGAGTAATATTTTCAAGGTTTTAGTTGCGCATAGCAAGCACGCCAAGTGGGATGGCTTCGGAATGCAGGACAAAGGGCCTATTTTATTCCAAGAGCACGGGGATTCCGTGTTTTACAAAAACATCAAAATCAGAGAAATTAAATAAGCTATTTAACAATGGAAAGAAGATCATTTATTCAAAAAGGTGCTTTAGCGACATTAGGTACGCTGGCATTTAGTGCAAAATCGTACAGCAAGATTATAGGCGCAAACGACCGCGTTCGCGTGGCTTGCGTAGGTTTTTCAGACCGTCACCGCGCATCTCATGTGCCTCCATTTAAGGCATTGGCGAAAGAGATGAACTTTGAAATGGTTGCTTTGTCGGATCTTTGGAACCGTCGTCGCGATGAAGGAAAGGCGTTTTTAGAGAAGCAATTGGGTGGAACGATCCAAACTTATCGCAATAACGAGGAATTGTATTCGGCAAAAGGAATTGATGCGGTGTTTATTTCGACGGCGGATTTCCAACATGCCTTACATACCATCGAAGCAGTAAAAGCGGGTTGCGACACTTATACGGAGAAGCCATTGGCAGAAACGATGGAAGATAACCGCGCAGTATTGAAAGCGGTAAAAGAATCCGGTAAAATCGTTCAAATCGGTTCACAACGTCGTTCAGGGGAAAACTACTGGGCAGCGGAGGAATTCATCAAATCGGGAAAATTTGGTGATATCAAAATGGTGGAATTGATGTGGAACGTGAACCAACCGGGCCGTTGGAGACGTCCGGAATTAACAAGTATTTTGAAAGAATCAGATATCGATTGGAAGCGTTTCTTAATGAACCGTCCTGCTGATACATTCGATCCACGTAAATATCTAGAATACCGTTTGTTCTGGCCCTATTCTTCGGGAATTCCAGGTCAATGGATGTCGCACCAAATCGATACGGTACACTGGTTTACGGGCTTAAAGCATCCAAATTCAGTTGTAGCTAATGGTGGAATCTACCAGTGGAACGACGGCCGTAAAAATGCCGATACGATGACTGTGGTATTCGATTATGGTCAAGGAAATAAAGGATTCCAAGTACAATTCACCTCACGTTTCTCTAACGGAGCAGGTGGAACAAAAGAAATTTACTACTCAAATGGGGGTGAATTAAACTTGGATACCAATACCATCTCACCAAACGGTGGTTTGCAAGAGCGTGAAGCAAAAGCAATGGGTATGCAGGCCAACTTGCTTCCAACGATGAAAATTGAAGGCGCAAAAGTTGCGTCGGATGCCAACACAGGAAACGATCCATTGACATTCAACCACGTGAAGAACTGGATGGAATGTGTTCGTTCTCGTAAAACGCCAAATGCACCGATTGAAGCAGGTTACCAGCACTCAATCGCGACCATCATGTCAAATGCGGCTTATCGCACCGGACAGCGTGTTACTTTTGATGAGAAGACGCAAGAGGTAATGGCGGGAGATAAGGTGTTTAAGTATTAGTAGTCAGTAATCAGTGGTCAGTGGTCAGTAGTCAGTAATCAGTGGTCAGTAGTCAGTAATCAGTGGTCAGTAATCAGTGGTCAGTAAACAGATTTCAGTGATTATTTAGTGATCAATTTGATTTAATAATTAAATTTAGGAGTCCGAAGCAATGGCCCTTATGATGAGCAATCTCATAGGATT
>JBJTMZ010000025.1:0-6291 GCA_046073805.1 Aquirufa sp. | reverse complement strand
CGCAAAGAACGCAAGGTCAAAGCCGCGTCCACGGGTTTATTGGTTCTCCTAATCCTAGGGCTAAGTCAAATTCCAGCGCAGGCTCAAAAGCCGAAAATGAACTTGAATCAGTGTATCGAGCAGGCTTTGGCCAAAAATAGTCTTATCCGTTCCGGCGGATTGGAGATCGAGACTGCTCAGACACTTATTGCAACTGGACGAGAATTGCCGAAAGGGACCTTGGATATTCAATATGGGAAAACACAAACCTATTTCAGCCAGGACTATACCGTCGTTGCGAATCAAAGTATTCCGTGGCCAAGTTTATTAACCGCTCAGGTCAATGCGCTTCGTTCACAGAAAATGATTGCGGAGAAGCGTTTGGCCCTAACGAAAAGCTTGGTTGCCGCGAGTGTGAAATGGTATTATTACCAACTAGTTGTCCAACAAAAACAGGCTACATTCTTAAAACAGCAAGACAGTTTATACGTTCAAATGCGCCGTGCGGCTAGCCTGAAATACAAGGAGGGGGAAACGGGCAAATTGGAATTTGTTGCCGCGGAGGCTCGTTTACGAGAGTTCCAGCAAAAGCAGGCGGCGTTGGAATTGGATATGAAAGCCAACTATTCTCAGTTAGCCTATTGGATGAATCAATCTGGGCCATTCGAAATTGCGGGAACTGAATCCATTACCCTCAGTCTTCAAAAAGGTAAGGACATCGGTTCTATGCCCGCTTTGCAATTGTATGATGAGCAAATTCAGCATGGGAAGTTATTGACAGATGTAGAGCGGCAAAAACTACGCCCTGATATTCGAATTGGCGCGGTTACGCAAAGTATCGAGAATCACAATGGACAAAATTTCCTTCAAGCGGGTGTCTCAATTCCCCTTTTTGCGAAAGCCCAAAAGGCGCGAATCAAAGCCGCGGAACAGAATGAACTTCTTTTGGCAAGTCAAAAAGATCAGGGGATTGCAGCAATCAGTGCCGAATTATCGAGTCTGTTTGTGCAATTGGAGAAGCATTTGAATGGAATAAATTATTACCAACAAACCGGATTGGCACAAGCTGCGTGGTTGGAGTTAACGGCCTTGAAGAGTTACCAACAAGGCGAAATCGAATATGTTGAAGTCTTGCAGAACATGCAACAGGCCTGGCAAATTCGCGAACAATATTTACAGGAAGTATTGGCTTATAATCAGTCAATCGTACAAATTGAAACCATCTTAGGAAATGAATAAGTTCATCAGTATTATCGTATGTGCCATATTATTGGCCAGTTGTGGCAAAGAGACCACAACCGAAACAACTACAGCAAAACCGGCTATCAAATTGACAGCTGAACAGAAACAAAATGCCGGAATAGAATTCGGCAATTTGGTGGAAAAAGAAATGGCCGAAAGCATTTACTGCACGGGATTGGTCGATGTACCACCTTTGTCCATGGCCTCGATTTCTTTACCTATTGCAGGTTATGTAAAATCGACGATTGAAGTATTGCCGGGGAAACAGGTATCCAAAGGTCAGGTTTTGGCAACGATAACCAGCATGGAATACATCCAAATGCAGCAAGAATATTTGCAGGCGCAAAGCCAGATGAATTTGTTGACAGCGGAACGCGCGCGCCAACAAGTTTTACAGGATGAAGAGGTTGGTTCAAAAAAGAAGTTCCAACAAGCGGAGGCGGAATTAGGGAATTTACAGGCCCTTTCGCGCGCTTTGGCCATGAAGTTGGAAATCTTAGGCTGCGACATGAAGGCCTTGGCTCAGGGAAAAATGAGTGCGAACCTGACTCTCAAGTCCCCAATTGATGGCTTTATTGAAGATCAATCCCTGGCGATAGGGAAATACATTACGCCTACTGATGTATTAGTGAAAGTGGTGGGTGTGGCGCATAAGCACGTTGAATTGAAGGTTTTCGAACGTGACTTATCAAAAATTAAGATCGGCCAAACGATCGATTTTGAAGGGGATGGCCATAAGTCGACCGGGAAAGTATTTTTAGTTGGCAAGCAAGTAAATATGTCTACCCGACTAACTTCTGTTCATGGGCATTTTAGTATTGATGCGGATGAGCAAAATTTCACGGTGGGTCAGTTTGTGAATGCTTCGATTCAAGTGGGTTCCCAAAAGGTATTGACGATTCCACAATCCGGCTTAGCGCGTGTGGGTAAGGGTGGATTTATCTACGTAGAAAAGACAGACGGAACCATGGCCCAAATACCAGTGGAGGTTCGTAGTGCAAATCAGGAAATGGTTGGGATTTTGCCCACAAAAGCCCTACCCGAAGGAAAGGTTGTTGTTCGCGGAGCTTCAGCCCTCGAGGCGATTTTTGCGAAAGACTAGGGAAGAAAGCCCGACCAAGTTGCGTAGCCATCCCATGCCTCCGGTATGGGCGTGGCGTTTTCGAAAATACCGAATAGCGTTGACCCCGAACCGCTCATGGCTGCATAAACAGCACCCATGGCATATAGCTCCTCTTTTAGTTCATTTAAAATAGGATACGTAGGAAAGAGACTATTTTCAAAGTCATTTGAAATGGTCTCTTTCCATGTTTCGATGGGTTTTGCCAAAGCCTTTTCCCAATTTTTCTTTGCTTTTTTGGGTTTTACACCCGCATAGGCTTCTTTGGTTGATATACCAAAGTTAGGATAAACCATTACCAGAAATTTTCCGGAAAGATTCAAGTCGATTGGTTGAAGGACATCGCCTTTCTCTGTACCGATTTGCGCTTGACGAGATAGGAAAAAGGCGCAATCGCTACCGAGCTGTTGGGCAAATGGGATTAAATCTTCATTACTAAGAGGGAGCTGGAACATGTCTCGTAATCCGAGCAGGGTGAAGGCGGCATCAGCAGATCCACCCCCTAAACCAGCCCCCATGGGAATCACTTTGTGCAAATGAATATGTACGGGGGCTATTTTATGCGCTTTTTGGAGTAATTGAAAGGCACGGTAACATAAATTATCCTCCAATGCACCAGATATGGTCAATCCAGATGTGCTGAATTCGAATTTCGAGTTGGGAGTTATTTCCAAGATATCTGACCAAGGTATGTGGTAAAAACAGGATGTTAAGTTGTGAAATCCATCGGCACGTTTTTCGGTGATATAGAGGCCAATATTGATTTTGGCGTTTGGAAATAAAATCATGATTAGTCTTCGAGTGAGTTGCTGACTCCAATAAGTTTCAGCAGGAGGTTGATGAAGAAAAGAATAAAAGCCAATTGATAAAACACGGGCGAGGCGGATTCGTGTTCCACTTCTCGGATGAATAGTTTCCGGGATTTTTCCATGAGGTCGATTTCTTGAAAAATCTGTTTCATGGTTTCTTGGTCGGTAGCTCGGTAAAAATGCCCGCGGGATTGTTCCGCAATCATGCGCAAGGTACTTTCATCCACGGGATCTAGATTGGCTTTTGTGCTACCGACCGCGATAGTATAAACCTTAATTTTAAATGTTTTGGCTAGTTCGGCGGAAGTCATCGGGTCCAAATTGCCCGCTGTATTATTTCCGTCACTGATCAAAATGATGATTTTCTTGGGGTTGGCTTCTTCCCGTATTTGATTGATGCACATGCCCAAGGCATCTCCAAGTGCTGTGCCCTCTTCGGAAATTTGCTGGCTAGCTAAATTTTGAATGGCATGCGCTAAAAAACTGGTATCTGTCGTGATCGGACTCGCTAAATAAGGTGCTCCTGCAAAAGCGACTAAGGCAATTTGATCGTATTTTCGTCCGAAAATGAATGCACCTGCCGTTTTTTTTGCGATGGTAAGTCGGGATGGTAAAACATCTTTACTCAGCATCGATGACGAAACATCTAAGCCAATTGCAATATCAACTCCCTCTTGTTGAACCCGAGTATGAAACTTCGATTTATAAGGATCTGCCAAGGCAACAATGATACAAATCAAACATAGGCTGAGTACTGTATCGGGCATAAATGTCAGAAACCGAACGAGGTTATTTTGCTTCAGCGTGTGTTTGAATGACAGGACTATCCGGTTTTGGTTTCTCCTTTTGACTAACAAGCGAATTCCAATAATCAATAAAGGAAGCGGAATTAGGTAGAGGTAAAATTCATTTTCCCAAGAATAGGAGAAAATGGATTTCAGTTGGTGCCATGAATAGAAGAGATTGAATTTCATGATCGTTTGACTTCGTTATTGATTTTCGCTCTTTCTTGATCGTAGGCCGTCTCTGCAATTTCCAGTAGAACCTTGATTGCTTCGAGTGTGTTTGCCGAAAAATTTCCACCATAAATAGCAGAATCTACTTCTTGTAAAGCCTTTTCCAAGCGCTTGTCGGGAAGGTTATCCACCATCTCAGTCGTGGTAAATGTGGCAAAAGGGATTTCAGTAAGTCGCTCCAAGTAGTTTTTCCAAAGTGCTGTGGCATTTTCGAGGTTCTGTAAACCTTTCGTCGAGTTTGAAATGTTTCGCATCAGGCGTTGATAGGCGCGACGGAACTCTGAATTCTTCCTCCAAAGTAAGTAAAGTTTAATTCCTTGTCTGATTCGATTTCCGAGTAGCCAATAGATTAACCCTGTCACAATTAAGATACTGACAGCACCAATGGCTAAGTTCCTTAAATCGGGTTTCGGTTTTAGGGGACTTATCGGAATCGATTGAATGAGCGAATCAATTTTAATCGAATTGGCGTTTGGCAAAAGACGTTTTAGGTAAATCGTATCTGCCGGAGGAGCGACCAAGGTGCAATCTTGCTCCGTTTGTAAAGCCACAGGAATTCGTAGCGTCTGAAAATCTCTGATCGAAAATTGCTGGAAAGTATATACTGCCGAATCGATGCTGATTCCTTTTTCGTTTGTTTTGGTCGGGAAATATTCTTTTTTAATGGGCTTAAAAATGCCAAAACTTTGCTGCACCCCAGGAAAGAAAATTTCTTGTGTGGGTTTGTGCGCCACGCGCAAGAGGTAGTGGATATCTTGGCCAATTTTGGCAGAGTCCTCTAAAAAGCGGCCTTGTATGTGTATGGATTGCTCTTGCATTATTTCCGCACATTAAATAGTTTGACCAAGGTTGGGACAAAATCCTCCCCTGAACGGATTGTCGCATAGTCCGCCTGCCATTGCTTGCAAAGGTTTTTTAACTCCGAGAGGTCTGTGACATTCTCTTTTAACTGTTCACGAAATGAACTTGATGAGGTATTCACCCAAGTTGTCTGACGCCTTTCCGGGTCGAAAACAGGAACAATCCCCATTTTAGGCAATTGAACCTCCAGGGTATCCTGTAAATGAATGACGACCAAATCATGTTTTAAGGCAAGTGCCCGAAGCAGGTCTTGGTAATTTTCGTCAATGAAGTCGGACAAGACAAACACAAGACTTTTTCGTTTGAGTGCCCCCAGTGTAAATTTAAGACCCGCCTTTAAATCAGTCACTAAACTTACCGGGGCAACTTTGAAAATCTCGGTGATGGCCTTGTAT
Organism: Aquirufa sp.; assembly: GCA_046073805.1. Lineage (GTDB taxonomy): Bacteria > Bacteroidota > Bacteroidia > Cytophagales > Spirosomataceae > Aquirufa. The sequence continues at coordinate 869 of JBJTMZ010000025.1, read as the reverse complement.
CCGTGTTTTTTACCCGAACCCGGCGCCATGAATTTTTCAATTTGATCCGAGTAGGCACAAAAACCAATATGTCCCGCTTCTTGCATCGCCGAAAATGCGAGTACGCCTGCGACTTCTTTGAGGGTATTCAGTTTGCTTTGTTGGCGCTTTCCTACGAGCTGGGACGCACTGACATCCAATAAGAAAAATACCGTTTGTTCTTTTTCTTCTTTAAATAATTTCACAAAAGTGCCGTGGCCTTTCGCAGTCGTATTCCAATCGATATGCCGCACGTCATCCCCATAATGGTATTGGCGAAGGTCGCTAAATTCCAACCCCGAACCTTTGAAGATCGAGGAGAAGTTGCCGTGCATTTGGGTGTTAATCGCTTTTCGAATGCGAATTTCCAACTGTACGATTCGAGAAAGGAATGATCGAATATCCACTTCTTATTGCTGAGATTTAGCTTTAGAATCTCGCTAAATTACCGATTTTTTGAGCACTTTGGATGAAAAGCGAGAAAAGCTTTCTAATTTGTATCAAATTTGGATTATGCGATTTTTAATCATTATTCTCGTATTGGCTTGTTGGAGTTGTTCGGAATCAAAACCTACGAACCGACTCCCTGAAGACCAAATGGCCGAAATTTTGGCCGATATTCATTTAGACGAAGGAAAAATCAGCTCAATGAATATCGTAAGTGCGGATACCTCGGTAATCTTATATAATCGATTGGAGCGAGCTACGTTGAAGCGGCATGGTGTGGATTCCACGGTGTTTGCGAAAAGTTTTGCCTCCTATGTTCAAGAGCCGAAGGATTTTATTGATTTGTATCAAAAAGTAAACGCGGCTTTAGCCAAAAAACAGCAAAAGCGTTAATCAATGAAGTT
>JBJTMZ010000024.1:0-9314 GCA_046073805.1 Aquirufa sp. | reverse complement strand
TATCTTCTCGCAATTCGGCGATATTTTCGGCGGAGGGGATGATAGTCCTTTTGGTAGTTTCTTTGGTGGAGGAGGTCGCGGAGGACGTCGTCAGCGCAAAGGAACTGACCTACGAATCAAGTTGAAACTCAATTTGGAGGAAATCGCGAACGGGGTTGAAAAGAAAATCAAGGTAAAACGCCATGTTGCTTGTAAAACCTGCTCCGGCAACGGATCTAAAAACGGTACCGACTTAAAAACCTGTGGAACTTGTCAGGGATCGGGTCAGGTGAAACGAGTTCAGCAAACCATGTTGGGCCAAATGGTTACTTCTTCAACCTGTCCTACCTGTTCCGGAGAAGGAAAAAGCGTGGGTGCAAAATGTGATGCTTGTTTCGGCGAGGGTCGCGTGCTTGAGGAGGAAATAATCCCAATTAAAATTCCAGCGGGTGTTTCCAACGACATGCAATTATCCATGTCGGGCAAAGGAAATGTACCGCCCCGCGGTGGTGTGGCAGGAGATTTACTAATTGTTATCGAAGAAGAGGCACATGAGGTCTTGCATCGCGATGGAAATAACGTCATTTACGACTTATACATCAGTTTTGTGGATGCTGCCTTAGGAACTTCGGTAGAGGTCCCAACCATCGGTGGAAAGGCAAAAATCAGCATTGATGCTGGAACGCAAGGAGGCAAAATCCTTCGCTTAAAAGGAAAGGGAATAAAAGAATTGAATGGATATTCAATTGGAGACCAATTGGTACACGTAAATATTTGGACACCGAAGCAGGTCAACAAAGAGGAACGTGAGTTATTGGAGAAATTAAGGGAATCTGAAAACTTTGCACCCCAGCCAGGAAAATCGGAAAAGGGATTCTTTCATAAGGTGAGAGATATGTTTTCTTAGACGTTGGACGTTAGACGTTGGACGTTAGAAAAAAAGCCCAAGCATGACGCTCGGGCTTTTTTTATGAATCAATACTTTCTAATTGAATTGTTTACTCCACTTATCCACAGGCGCTAGAATAGACGCATATCGATTCGCAGGTATTGGTGAATTCGTCAGAATCGAACCGATAATGCTCATCTCATACCAAGCAATTTGAATATCGCGATCATGTCCCCGAACAGAATCGCCCGTTAAATAATAATTCAACGCGCGATCATTACGTGTGATCATCGTTTTAGAAATAGCAAGCGCTTTGGTATAATCCCCTACCTCGATGAATAAAGCAACCATTCTTGCCGAGAACTGATCATAAGGAATCACCTTGTCTGGCATGATTTTCTCTAAATGATCCAGCACTTTCTTCGCCATGGCTTTATTCCCTTCTTGTATAAACTGTTCCGCCAAGCGATAAGTGCTTAAACGTAAAGTCACACTCGGAATACCCATGTAGAAATCTCCATGATAGTAAATCTTTTCATCGTTCAAACCTCGCCAATACATCTTGTTCAACATATTGTCGGCCATGATATTCGAATCCACAAAACCATCCAATGCCCCTGGAATTTTAAATGGCATCAATCGATAGGCATATCCCTCCAATTGCATACTCTCCTTCAAGCCAAGATATTGATCTCCTGGTAAGGTAGAGGCGAAATAAATAGGACGCTTCCAGCCATTTAAGGCATTGTTGGCAATAACCTCTAATTGAATCAACTCTCCCTTGAAGATATTTTTCGATGGCAATTTCCATCCCAAAATTCCTGATAAAAGTGGGGTATAACGCTTAGGGAACCAGTTCGAATTGGCCACCTGCGCTACATTGACAGGTATCGTTAGTGAATCACATGGAAAAGTAAAGATGGTTTCCCCCATGGAAGTTTGTGCTTGGATGGTCGGAGATTCCTTATGCAATAAATCCAAATAATCCGGCAAAGACATCGACTGAATGTTGGGTTTCTCATCGTACATAATTTGATCATTCACTCCCTCCAAAAATTGATCTTTCTTTAAACCAATAGGAAGTGGAGCCGACTCATAAGTCTGACGCTTCATTTGATCAATGTACCAATCCGTACCTAATAGAGACAAATTACATACACGAACATCCGTACGGAAACCCTCGACCTCTTGTACATACCACAACGGGAAAGTATCATTATCTCCACCCGTAAATAAAATTGCGTTAGGCGCACATGAATTCAACAGGTTTTTGGCGAAATCAATTTGGTGATATCGACCACTGCGATCGTGATCATCCCAGTTTTGTTGTGCCAAAATCACCGGCGCAGAAAAACTAAATACGGTCAATAAGGCCCAGCGAACTTGAGGTGCCTTAATCAATTTAGTTAACCATTCGGCCAACTGCATCACGCCTAATCCAGCCCAAATAGCCAAGAAATAGAATGAACCCACATAAATGTAATCCCGTTCACGAGGTTCTGCAGGAGGCGAATTTAGGTAGACCGCTAGCGCTACTCCTGACAAGACAAACATCATGATGGTGACCAAAAAGTCTTTCTCATTCTTTCGATAAAGCAAATAGAAACCTAAAAGCACCATGATAATCGGCAAATAATAATAATTATTACGCGCCTTATTATTCTTTAAAACATCGGGCAATTTAGTTTTATCCTCGAAGGGATTCGATATCGCATAAGCTCCTTCTAAATCACTTTCCCGACCGATGAAATTCCACAACAGGTAACGCGTATACATATTACCCAACTGATGTGTAAACATGAAACGAAGGTTGTCCCCAAAACTAGGCTTTTGACCTGCAGGAATGCCCAACATCTCTTGATACATCTGCACATGAGATCCTGAATTACTCCATACGCGTGGCAACAACATTTGTTGGTCCTTCTGGTAAACGTACTCCGGCTTATTCGTATAAACCTCATACTTACCATCTTTCATCTTATAAACATCCTCCCCTTTCTTAAAATCCTCAATCTGAGCCGTGTAAACGGGACCATATAACAAGGAACGAGAACCATATTGTTCACGCTTCAAATACTTCAAAAAGTTTAAGATGTTACTAGGGTCGTTCTCATTAATCGGTGGATTGTATCCAGAACGCACCAAAGCAACTGTGTAGGTTGAATAACCAATCAACAAGAATACGAAAGAAAACAAGGCCATGTTCAATAACAATTTGCCATGTTGGTAGGAATAACGTATCCCAAAAACAACCGCAGCCAATAAACACAGCATAAAGAAAATAGCACCCGAACCATAACCCATTCCCAAGTTATTCACGAACTGTAATTCAAACCAAAATGCGACTGATGGTAAACCTGGAATAACCCCTGAGTTGATAATACCTAAAATAAATAAACCAACTAAAACGGCGATAAAACCGCCTTTGTAGGTTGGGATTTCCGTCTTCTTGAAATACCACAACAAGGCCAATGCAGGTAATGTCACTAAGTTTAGTAAGTGGACACCAATAGACAAACCAACCAAATAAGCGATAAACAGGATCCATCGATTCGCTTTGGCTTCATCCTCCACCAATTCCCATTTGAAGGCCGCCCATACGACAATGGCCGTAAAGAATGACGACATGGCATAAACCTCTGCCTCAACAGCTGAGAACCAAAAAGTATCAGAAAACGCATAAATCAATGAACCTACTGCACCAGATAATAAAAGAATCGCTCCTTCAGACTGAGAAAGTTCCGCAAAAGGCTTCCGAAGCACCTTTCGTCCAATCATCACGATGGTCCAATGCATGAATAGAATGGTAAAAGCACTGGAAACGACCGACATCATATTAATCCAGAAGGCCACACGCGTCACATCGCCCAAGGCTAAAAATGAAAACATCCGACCAATCAGAAGAAACAAAGGCGCTCCTGGAGGGTGCGGCACTTGCAATTTATAGGCGCAAGCGATAAACTCGCCACAATCCCAGAAGGACGCTGTCGGCTCAACGGTTAACGTGTAGGTAACAAGGGAGATAAGAAAGACAATCCAACCAACTAGGTTATTATTGCGTTGAAAATTTTGCATAGGTTAAAATTAAAACTCAAAGAAAATGGATTGCAGGCAATCCATCAGGTTAATTCTTGTTAATTAAATTGACGCAAGAAACGAACGTCATTTTCAGTAAATAATCGAAGATCTTTAATTTGGTATTTCAGCATTGTAATCCGCTCAATTCCCATACCAAAGGCAAAACCCGAATATTTTTTGGAGTCGATTCCTACATTTTCCAAGACATTCGGATCCACCATTCCTGCGCCACCGATTTCAACCCAACCAGCCTGCTTACATACATTACAGCCATCCCCTTTGCACAAAAGACAGGTGATATCCATTTCAGCACTTGGCTCCGTAAATGGGAAATAGGATGGACGGAAACGGACTTTCGTATCTTTTCCAAACATCTCCTTGGCAAAATGATAGAGACTATCTTTCAAATCTTTAAAGCTAACATCCTCATCCACATAAAGTCCTTCCACTTGGTGAAATAAGCAATGTGCACGTGCTGAAATTGCTTCATTACGAAACACGCGACCCGGCATAATGGAACGAATGGGAGGCTTTTGGTATTGCATCAAGCGAACCTGTACATTCGAGGTATGGGTGCGCAACAAGACATCGTCTTGAATCTCCCCCTTCCCTTTTTCAATAAAAAAAGTATCCTGCATCTCACGCGCCGGGTGATTAGGAGGAAAATTCAAAGCGGTAAAGTTGTAAAAATCCGTTTCGATCTCAGGTCCATCTGAAACCGAGAACCCCATCCGATTGAAAATTTCCAAAATCCGCGCTCGAACAATGGTCAAGGGATGCATCGAACCATGCTGAACGGGATCCGTTAGGGTTAAATCATCGGGAACCTTAACACTCGAATCCCCATCTGCAAAGGCTTCTTGAGCGAGTGAAAATTTGCCTTCCGCCAAGTTTTTCAGCGCATTTAAGGCTTGACCTACCTCCCGACGATTTTCAGCCGGAACATCCTTCAATCCATCAAATAAAGCCGCAATGCGTCCTTTCCGACCTACAAAAGCAATTCGAAACTGCTCTAATTCCGCTTCATTACTAATTAAAAATGATTCAACTTCTAATTGAATCGCTTGAATTTGATCGTTCATAAATAATTATAAGATTTTCAATCCCAGCGTAGCTTGCCATAAGGATGCTTTTTGAGAAAAATTAACCCCTTGTGGCAAGGGTACGGTCTTCGATAAATCGGTCACATTACCTTCATAGCGAACATCCAACGTCAAACCTAATAAATCGATACCCGCACCAGCAGTGTACGAAACATAGGCATTTTGTGTCGCAGCTTGAAGCGAACCCAAATTTACACCGATCGCTTCTGCAATCGAACTATTTGAGTTCATACTATATGAAAACACGGGGCCTGCCATGACATGCAAAGGTCCCAAACGGTAACCCAACATAACGGGAACATCCAAACTGGTATATTTAACATCAAATTGAAGCCGTTGGGACGTTATTGTCCTTAACACATCAAATGAACCATTTTTATAAGAGACTAGTAATTCTGGTTCAACAAAAATTCTACGACCCAAGCGCATATAAGCACCAGCGGTATATCCCGACTTCGCATTAATATTATCAACGACAAATCCACCAATACCGTTCACTGTCAAACCATCCGTTTTAATGTTTGCCATGGAAACTCCCCCCTTGATTCCTAAACGAAAAAAATTTCCCGTAACCTTCTTAACTGGCATCAAAAATTGCGCGTGGCTTGGCGTTGCAAAAACGCTTAAACCAATGATTACCCAAAATAATCGTAGCTGCTTTGTCATAGAAATGATATAATTATCAATGAATCAGTAAAATTATCCTTTTTCAACCGAAAAAAAAGAAAAAACCAACGAAAAGCGTATTTTTGAGCGCTAATTAAATCAACCTGTGGCTAAAGCTAAAACCTCCTTTTTCTGTCAATCTTGTGGACATCAAGCCCCTAAATGGCTCGGCAAATGTCCTTCATGTCAAGAATGGAACACCTTTGTAGAAGAATTGGTAGAGGTAAGCAGCCATCCGGCCGAAGTTTGGAAATCCCCAAGCCAATCCCGAAGCAAGCCACAGCCCAAATTATTACAGGAAGTCGACTTCGAAAGCCTGCCTAAAATTGCTTGTTCCGACACAGAATTCAGTCGAGTATTGGGCGGCGGAATTGTACCCGGAAGTCTAGTGCTCATCGGAGGAGAGCCAGGCATCGGAAAATCTACACTCCTTCTGCAAGTCGCTCTTTCGTTAACGGGGACCAAAATACTCTACGTCACCGGTGAGGAATCTGAACAACAAATCAAGCTACGTGCTGATCGTTTAGAAAAGAAATCGGATAGCCTGTACATCCTAACCGAAACAAACACCCAAGCGATATTCAAACATTTGGTTGACCTTGAACCCGAATTAATCATCATCGATTCGATTCAAACATTATTTTCAGATCAAATCGAATCAGGTCCAGGCTCCGTATCTCAAATTCGGGAATGCGCCTTAGAGCTCATGCGATTTGCGAAAGAATCCAATACGCCCATTTTCTTAGTAGGTCATATTACCAAAGAAGGGTCCATTGCAGGCCCTAAAGTCCTCGAACACCTCGTGGACACTGTCTTACAATTCGAAGGGGACCGACACATGATTTACCGAATTCTTCGTACGACGAAGAATCGCTTTGGTAGCACATCCGAATTAGGCATTTATGAAATGTTAGGTTCAGGCTTACGTGCCGTAACCAATCCTTCGGAAATTTTATTGTCTCAACGGGATGAACCCGCATCAGGTGTGGCTATTGGAACGCTGATGGAAGGTAATCGTCCCCTATTGGTTGAGATTCAATCCTTAGTTTCCACGACTTCCTACGGAACGGCCCAACGAACCGCGAATGGTTATGATGGGAAACGCCTAAACATGCTTTTAGCTGTCATCGAAAAGCGAGGAGGTTATAAATTAAGCACGCAAGACGTTTTCTTGAATATCACGGGAGGAATCCGAGTAGATGACCCGGCATTGGATTTGGCGACCTGCCTATCGGTCGTTTCTTCCTACGAAGACAAAATCATCGATTCTTCCAAATGCTTTGCCGCCGAGGTGGGCCTTGGAGGAGAATTACGTTCCGTTACCCGCATCGATCAACGCATCGCTGAAGCGGAGAAACTTGGCTTTAAAGAAATCTGGATTTCGAAATACAACTTGAAGGGCCTGAATTATAAACCCAAAAGCATTCAGATTAAATCGGCCGCCAGTCTGATGGATGTCATCATGAACATCTGGCGCCAAAGCTAGCCTCCGGATAATTCACTTTTACCAGATGTAATCCCTGTGCGGGAACCGCGCGGCCTGCTTCTTGCCGACTCTTCGATTCCAATATCCGCTGTAAATCTGCCTTTGTCCATTTCCCCATCCCGATTTCCAAGAGCGTCCCAACGACCGCACGAACCATGCCTCGTAAGAAGCGATTCCCCTCAATGGTAAAGACCAAGGTATCGCCACGTATTTCCCAGAAAGCAAGCATGATTGTGCATTCAAAGGTATTTACTTCCGTCTTCACCTTCGAAAAACATTGAAAATCAGTGTGATGGAGCAGTAATTGAGCCGCCTCATTCATCGCCTCCACATCCAAGTCGGCCTCATACCAATAGGCAAAATCACGCAAAAAAGGATTCTTATGGCGGGTGATTCGATATTCGTAGATCCGCGAGATAGCATCAAAACGCGCATGAAAATCATCAGCCACGGAATAAATCGCTTGAGCAGTCAAAGCAGGGGACAGCATTCGATTTAAGCGATAAACGAAATTCGAATCAATGCTTGAATCCGTATCAAAATGAGCAATTTGATGCGAGGCGTGAACGCCCGTATCTGTACGACCGCTACCTGTGATAGCGATGGGTTCCGCCAATAAAAGACTCAATTTTTCCTCTAATTCCGCCTGCACACTCGATGCATTCGGTTGGATCTGATACCCATGAAACGAGCCGCCATCATAAGCGAATTGCAGTGCATAGCGGCTCATCTTGAAATTATTTTGTTAAGGCTGTTTCTAAAGCCGTGAAATAAGAACCTGAAGCCTTCGCTAAGGTACTTACCACTTGGCCATCCACCACCATATCGGATCCCTTCACAGTACCTAATTGGGTCGACTTCACGCCTAAACCAGCTAAATACGCTTCAAATTCTGCTTTTTTGGCAGGAGATACCGACACAATCACACGCGATTGCGCTTCACCAAACCACATGGCATCTTGACGAATGCCTGCAGTTGATTTTACATCAAATCCTAAGCCACGCGGGAATGCTGATTCAGCTAAGGTTACTAAAACACCTCCGTCTGAGACATCATGTGCCGACTGGATTAATTTACCTTCGATTAAGCCCAAGATTCCTTTTTGAACCAATTGCTCCGTTGGCAAATCAAAATGCGGTGCCGGCGAAGCCTTCACCTTACGGTATGAATATAAAAACTCAGATGAGGCGATATCATTTACCGACTCCCCTACTAAATAAACCAAATCACCTTCGGCCTTAAAGTCCAAGGTCATTTTATTGTCAGGCTTCTCCAAAATACCCAACATACCAATCGTCGGCGTTGGGAATACTGGGCCTTCATCGGATGATTGGTTGTAGAAACTTACGTTACCACCCGTTACCGGAGTTTCGAAGGCCTCACAAGCTTTTTTCATTCCTTTGATTGCACCCACAAATTGCCAGTAAACTTCTGGAACGTATGGATTACCAAAATTAAGGCAGTTGGTAATTGCCACCGGCAAACCACCCGAACAAACAATATTTCGAGCCGCCTCCGCAACTGCCATCGCACAACCCTCTTCAGGATCCGCGTTTACATAACGTGAATTACAGTCGACCGTAATAACAATCGACTTATCAGACCCATGTACCTTCACAACCCCCGCATCCGATGGAGCATTGGTATTACGATTTGCACGACCGATCGATGAATCATATTGTTCCGCTACCCACTTCTTCGAAGCGATATTGGGGTGATTCATCAAGAAATCAAAGGCCTTTGGCAATTCTGCCGCTGGAATATCTTGTACGGAATTGATATCAAATTTCTTGTACTCTTGGTAATAAGCCGGCTCCTTGTACTCACGGTGATATACCGGAGCGCCTCCGCCCAATACCAAATCATCCGCAGGAACATCGGCTACCAAAACTCCGTCTTGATAGAATTCCAAACGCTTCGTATCCGTTACTGTACCAATTTGCTCACAATTCAAATCCCACTTATCAAAAATCTTCTTCGCATCTGCTTCACGTCCTTTTTCGACGACGATCAACATACGTTCTTGCGATTCAGACAATAGAATTTCAAAAGGTTTCATATTGGCCTGACGCGTAGGAACTTTCGAAAGATCGATAATCATTCCATGTTCTC
>JBJTMZ010000023.1:0-12852 GCA_046073805.1 Aquirufa sp. | reverse complement strand
CCTCAGAAGAGAAGTAAAGGCCGAAAAACAAGAATTAATGTAATAAAATTATCAGTTAACTGATAAAATGGAATGGCCTGAAAACAAAAAAACCACTCGCCTGAGTGGTTTTTTGCCTACCGAAGTAGTCCGTACGGGAATTGAACCCGTGTTTCATCCGTGAAAGGGACGTGTCCTAACCCCTAGACGAACGGACCATTATTTATTTTGGTGGCACAAAGGTAGACTTTTCCCGTTTAAATACAAACTACCTCCTCAAAAAAAAGCGTATTTTTTTCTAATTTATTTTCGCTATTTTAGCCTTATCATTGAAACTGAACCCCTTATGGCAATCGTAAAACCCTATTCCAGACTGACCGATTTTGATGTGGCGCTCTTCCTAAATGGCAAGCACACACGGCTTTACGAGAAATTAGGGGCCTTCGAATTGGAACACGAGGGAGAGATCGGAACCTTCTTTGCGGTTTGGGCTCCCAACGCAGACGCGGTTCACGTCATCGGAAATTTCAATTTTTGGGATAAATTTTCACACACCCTCCTAAAACGCTGGGACAACTCCGGCATTTTGGAAGGTTTTATCCCCGGCGTTCGCAACGGCGAAACCTATAAATACGGCATACAAGCCAAATCAGGCGAATACCTGGAGAAATTAGACCCCATGGGTCTTTTCTGCGAGACGCCGCCTAAAACAGCCAGTATCGTTTGGTCGACCTACAAAGAATGGAATGATGCACCCTGGATGCAAAACCGACATGCCCAAAACGCATTGGATGCACCGATGTCGGTATATGAAGTACATTTAGGCTCCTGGCAAAAAACGCTCGATGACCAATATTTAAGCTACGACGATTTCGCAGATAAACTCGTTTCATACGTCAAAGAAATGAATTTCACCCACGTGGAATTCATGCCGGTCATGGAACACCCATACGCTCCCTCTTGGGGCTATCAAATTACCGGCTACTTCGCTCCTTCCTCTCGCTTCGGCGATCCGCAAGGATTCATGCGGCTCGTGGAACGATTCCATCAAGAAGGCATCGGTGTGATCCTCGACTGGGTTCCCTCCCACTTCCCAGGTGATGCACATGGTTTAAAGGACTTTGACGGAACACCTATTTACGAGCACCCGGATCCGAGGAAGGGTTATCACCCCGACTGGAAATCCTATATCTTCGACTACGGTCGGACCGAAGTGCGCAGTTTCCTATTATCAAACGCTGCCTTCTGGTTGGATCGCTACCACGTCGACGGACTACGCGTAGACGCCGTGGCATCCATGCTTTATTTGGATTATTCCCGTAATGATGGGGAGTGGATCCCCAACGAGTTTGGCGGAAACCATAATTTAGATACGATATCCTTTTTGCAGGACCTCAACGTACACATGTATGGCGAATTCCCTGATATTCAAATTATTGCGGAAGAATCTACTTCCTTTAACGGCGTGACGAAACCCGTATTTATGGGCGGTTTGGGATTTGGCCAAAAATGGATGATGGGCTGGATGAACGATACCCTTCGTTTCTTTCAGAAAGATCCGATTTATCGCCAGCACCACCTGAATGAATTGACATTTTCGTTAATCTACGCCTTCACGGAGAACTTCTGCCTACCCCTATCCCACGATGAGGTGGTTTATGGCAAGAACTCTTTATTGAATAAAATGCCGGGGGATGATTGGCAAAAATTTGCCAACCTACGTCTCTTATTTGCAGAGCAATTCACGCACCCTGGCACGAAATTAATCTTCCAAGGAGGTGAATTTGGCCAAAGAGAAGAATGGAACCACAGCGTGAGCTTGGACTGGCATTTAACCGAACATGCCTCACATAAAGGGATTCAAGAGACTATGAAGGCCTTGAACAAGCTATATCGCGAAGAACCTTCCCTATACAAAAAACAATTCTCACACGAGACGTTCGAGTGGTTAGAATCCAATGACCAAGGAAATTCCGTGATTAGTTTCCTTCGTAAAGGCGAAAAAACCAAGGATCAAATCATCGTTATCCTTAATCTGACCCCTGCCCCTCGCGAGGATTACCGCATCGGTGTACCTTTGCCGGGTGTTTGGAAGGTGTTGTTTAATTCGGATAAGGGCGTTTTTGGAGGGTCCGATTACCCTACTTCTGGCGCGGCGATGACCGAAGAATACGGTTGGCACGGCAAGGCATTCTCTATTTCCGTAAACCTCCCTCCCCTTTCTTGCCTCATCCTAAAGGCTTAAATACAACTAGGCAGAAACAATAAAGACTCAGAAAAATTCCGAGCCTTTATTCAATCCGCCTAAGTAGTATTTGTATAATCAAGCCCTTTTGAGCCCTTTTAAATCAATATTGTACACAAAAATACTACTATATTTCAATTTTCGAAATATTCAGCGGAAAATTTATACTTTTCAAATAATTAATGTTTCTTGGCCAAGATATCTTCCATGTCGGAAAGCTCTACCTCCAGTGCTTTCGTCGAGATCGTAATCTCCCAAGCACTCAGCATCAATGCCACGCTCATTCCCAAAAGGGCGATTCCAAAGAACCATCGAGCGACCATCTGCATTTCAAAAAAGATAAAAAACATGCAGATAACACTCAAAATCAGACTAACGATGGCGATGATTTGCATGTTCTGAATCAACTTCATGCGAAGTCGGAGATTTTCAATTTGCTTTAAAATAGAATCGTCCGGATTCTGTTGGAACTTCTCATGCAAACCCCGAATCAAGGAGGCCATGGACATGAAACGATTGGTGAATGCAATCATCAACAAAGAAACCGTTGAGAACAATAATGCCGGAGTACCTATGCCTAATTCCATCTTACTTAATATAATATTCGTCTAAATACATGGACATTTCTTCTTGAACCTTTTTCGCTTCGCGCTTTGCATCCACGGATGGATTATCTCCCGCGTATATAATTCCACGTGATGAATTGACCAAAAGTCCCACACGCGAATTCATCGCATATTTCGCTACATCCTCCAAACTACCTCCTTGCGCACCAACACCCGGTACCAAGAAGAAATTATCCGGCGCAATCTCCCGAACTTTTTGCAGGAAATCTGAACGCGTCGCTCCGATCACAAACATCATTTGCTCCGGCGTTCCCCAGGTCTGTGCTAAACGCATCACACGCTCATACATCGGAATGTAATCCTCCGATTTGGTCATTTGAAAATCATGACCACCCGGATTGGAAGTCAAGGCCAACAAAATAACCCACTTATCCTCAAATCGCAAGAAAGGCTCCACTGAATCATGCCCCATGTAAGGGGCCACTGTCACGGAATCAAAATTCAAACCCGCTGAATTCGGGTCAAAAAAAGTCTGCGCATACATGTAGGCCGTGTTACCGATATCCCCACGTTTCGCATCCGCTATCGTGAAAATATCCTTGGGAATGTATTCCATCGTCTTTTGAAGACTCTCCCAACCTTTGGGGCCAAATGCCTCATAAAAAGCAATGTTTGGCTTATAAGCTACTGCATAATCTGCCGTCGCATCAATCACTGCTTTGTTGAAAGCAAATACGGGATCCGCCTCTTTTTGAAAGGACGACGGGATTAATTTGGGATCCGTATCCAAGCCCACGCATAGAAATGAGCGCTTATTTTCAATATGCTTAACTAATTCATTTGAATTCATGCTGAATTGGGAGAAAGGCTTTGTATTAATGCCTAAATATCGATAATTTTGGCACAAATTAAGGCCTTTCCAAGGCAAAATCAAACAAAGGAATTTAATTTCTATGCAATTCATCCAGCACGATCTACCCGGCATCATTGAATATATACCTACCAAATTTCACGACGACCGGGGTCATTTTTACGAATCCTACAACCAAACTCGTTTTGCGGCCAATGGAATCACCGAAAATTTCGTGCAAGACAATTATTCTTTCTCGACCGCTGGCGTAATTCGGGGCCTACATTTTCAAAAAGATCCCCACGGACAAGGTAAACTCGTGCGTTGCATGACAGGTAAAGTTATGGATGTGGTGGTGGATTTGCGGAAAAGCTCGCCTACCTTTGGCCAACACGGTAAGTACATCCTAGACGCTGAAATTGGCAATATGCTTTATGTTCCGGTCGGTTTTGCTCACGGATTCGTCGCACTTACCGAAACCATTTTTGTTTATAAGTGTACCGATTTTTGGAACAAAGAAGCGGAATCAGGAATTCGCTGGAATGATCCTACCTTAAACATCCAATGGGGCGTGGAAAACCCAATTGTGTCGGATAAGGACCAAATTTTACCGCTAGTTGATTCAAACGAAACAATATTTAAGTAAAATTCATACCTTTGCATCAATGACTCGTAAGCTGATTCTATCAAGCCCACTACTGGAAATAACCATCTCCCGGTTATGCCAAGAGCTCATTGAAAATCAAATCAAAGATACCGAAACCGTTATTCTAGGCTTGCAGCCAAGGGGAATCTATTTCGCCGAACGCATTGCCAACGAACTCGGCAAACAATTAAACACCTCCTTTCCCGTAGGTCGATTAGACGCCACCTTCTTTCGTGACGACTACCGCAGACGTGATACCATCGCCCCCAACTCCACTGATATTTCCTTCTTAATCGAGAATAAGCGCGTGATTTTAGTGGATGATGTATTAGCGACAGGTCGGATGGTGCGCGCGGCATTAGATGCCATGAATTCATTTGGCAGACCCGCAAAAGTTGAACTTTGTGTCTTAATCGACCGCATATATAACCGAGATCTTCCCATTAATGCCGACTACGTAGGCAAGAGTGTTAATACGCTCCCAACCGAAAAAGTGCTGGTCGAATGGAAAGAACAAGGACATGAAGCTGATAAAATTTGGTTAATCACCCAATAACAATATGTTGAAATCGCCACACTTATTAGGAATCAAAGATTTAGATGAAGAATCTATTCACCTAATCGTTAAAACGGCCAAAGAATTTAAAGAAGTTCTCAACCGACCGATTAAAAAAGTTCCTTCTTTGCGTGATGTTACGATTGCCAACGTATTTTTTGAAAACTCCACCCGTACCCGTTTATCCTTCGAACTAGCCGAAAAGCGTTTATCAGCCGATACCATCAATTTTTCAGCCTCTGGAAGTTCCGTCAAAAAAGGAGAAACCTTGTTGGACACCGTGAATAACATCCTCGCGATGAAAGTGGACATGATTGTCATGCGCCACGCGAGCCCAGGTGCACCGCATTATTTAGCGAAACACATCAAGGCAAATATCGTCAATGCCGGCGACGGAACGCATGAGCACCCGACCCAAGCCTTATTGGATACCTACTCACTCCAAGAAAAATTAGGGGACCTAGCGGGTAAAAACATCGCGATCATCGGGGATATCCTTCATTCGAGGGTAGCCCTTTCCAATATCTATGCCCTGAAGAAACAAGGCGCCAATGTTCGTCTTTGCGGACCCAGCACCTTAATTCCCAAGCATATTCAATCCTTGGGCGTCGAAGTATCCCACGACGTAAAAAGCACACTTGAATGGTGTGATGCAGCAAATGTGTTACGGATTCAATTAGAACGCCAACAAATCAAATACTTCCCGAGTCTACGTGAATATTCCCAATTCTTTGGTATCACACGCCAGATGTTAGAGGAATTGCCGAAAGAAATCGTTTTGATGCACCCCGGCCCGATCAACCGAGGCGTGGAATTAAGCTCAGATGCCGCTGATTCACCCCATTCCATCATCCTAGACCAGGTAGAAAACGGCGTAGCTGTTCGTATGGCGGTTCTTTACTTACTCGCTTCTCGAGGCTAATAATTCCTGATAAGATTGAAAAAGTGAATCTCCGGTGATTTGATTACCACAGGCATAATGAAGCAAGGGACAGGATTTCTTCCCATGATCACCGCAAGGCCGACAAGCCAAATCATTTATTTCGATAATTCGATTCCAGTCCGCTAAGGGTCCAAAACCAAAAGAAGGTATCGTGGAACAGAATACCGCGACAGTCGGCGTATTCACCGCCGAACAGATGTGCATAGGTCCTGAGTCATTCACATAAGACATTAAGGACTGTTGGTAAATCCGAATCGCATCCACCAATCCATGTTTCCCCGCCTCATTGAAAATTCGATGGTTCGAGCAGGCTTGTGCAATCTCATTCGACAGATCCACTTCATTCGGTGCACCCATCAAAACCACCACTTCGTTTTCAGGCAAAAGTTTAATAAAATCAATCCAAACGCGAACGGGAAGTCGTTTGGTCTCCCAAACGGATCCCGGAGAAATGCAGATATACCGCTTCTTCTCAAGACAATCAGGCAATGCATTTTCATTCGGATTTAAGAAGGGTTTATAAACTTTAGGACCTAACCAAGACGTTAATAAATCTGTATTGCGTTCGGTCTCGTGTTTTCCCGTTCCCCACTCGTGGCGTACCTTTTCTGTAAATAACCAAGACAATGGATTCTTGTCGAATCCAATCACCTTTTTCGCTCCGATACACACACTTAATAAACCCATTCCGAAGAAACGCTGGGCAACAAAGACCTGATCAAAATGTTCCTTTTGAAACTGTGCTCTTAACGCACGCCAAGACGCCCATTTTTGCTTTTTATCATAGGTCCAAACTTTGGCTAAGTTTTTATGTGGATAGGCCTGAAAAATGGATTCATTGCCCTTACGCACCAATAAGTGAATGGAGGATTCCGGGGATTCGATGCGGATTTTCTCCAACAAAGAGCTAATCAAAATGGCATCCCCTAAGAAGGCCGTTTGAATAATCAGTACTTTGTTTGGGAAGGACATGAAAGAATTGTGCGTGATTCGACATAAAATTAGTTAATTTTGAATTCTTTTGCGCAACGATTATTTATGAATTCAATTCAGTTGACAACTTTGAACAATGGGATAACGATTGTTCACCGACAAGTAATGCATACCGAAATTTCACATTTGGGTATCATGCTCGATATCGGTAGTCGGGATGAATTGGACAACGAACAAGGATTAGCACATTTTTGGGAGCATTTAGCCTTCAAGGGTACCCAAAAGAAGAATAATATGCAGATCATCAATCGCCTCGAGGTTATTGGAGGTGAATTGAATGCCTACACGACAAAGGAAAAGATCTGTTTCCACGCCTCGGTATTAAGTCCCTATTTTGAGCGTGCGCTGGAATTAATCACCGATATTACCTTTCATTCGACCTTTCCTGCGAAGGAATTAGAGAAGGAACGCAGTGTCATATTGGAGGAGATGTCCATGTATTACGAGGCACCAGAGGATGCTATTCAAGATGATTTTGACGAATTATTGTTTCCGGATCATTCCTTGGGAGTCAACATTCTCGGTACGCAAGAAACAGTTAATTCATTTAAGCAATCGGATTTGAATGCCTTTATCGCGCGAAACATGGATACGAGTCGGATCGTTATTTCGTCCATCGGCAAGCATTCGCATGATAAGGTTTTCAGATGGGCTGAAAAGCATTTAGGTCATATACCCGTCAAACGCAATCAAGTAAAGCGGATTCTTCCACCGGCGATGAAACCGATGGAACGAATTACGAAAAGAGGCCTAAATCAATCGCATGTGGCCTTGGGTCGCCAATCCTATGCGATAAAGCACCCCGACCGCTTGGCCTTTTTTATGTTGATCAATTTGTTGGGAGGTCCCTCCATGAATTCGCTCTTGAATGTTTCGATTCGCGAAAAAAGAGGTTTGGTCTATTCGATTGAAGCCAATTTTACGTCTTACGTGGATTCCGGATTTTGGGCGATTTACTTTGGAACGGAATCGAATCAGGTGAATAAGTCGGTCAAATTAATTCACAAGGAATTCGAAAAATTACAAGACCGGAGCTTGAGTCCTGCCCAACTGTTGAAGATTAAATCGCAGTTGAAGGGACAAATGGCCATGGCTGAGGAAAGCAATTTGAACTTCATGTTGATGATGGCCAAAAGCCTCCTGGACCGTGAGAAAATCGAAACCTTGGACGAGATATTCGAGCAAATTGATCTTGTATCCTCGGAGCAATTACAGCGATTAGCCCAAGAAATGTTGCAGGCCGACCAGTTGAGCTGCTTGATCTTTGAACCCTAGTCCCGTGCATCTTTACCTGCATATCCCCTACTGTCATCAAGCCTGTCACTATTGTGATTTCCATTTCTCGACCAAAATGGATGGAAAATCGGCCATGGTGGATGCGATGATACAGGAAATACGCATACGTAAGGACTATTTAGGAGGGCCAAAACTGAATACCATCTATTTCGGGGGAGGAACCCCATCCACACTTAGCGAGAACGAATTAATTCGGCTCTTTGAAGCCATCCACCAACACTTCAAAATAAACCCTGACGCGGAAATCACCTTGGAAGCGAATCCGGAGGATTTAACCAGGAATTACTTGACACATTTGAAAGAATTAGGAGTGAACCGATTAAGCATCGGGATTCAGTCTTTTGATGACGAAAACCTACGCTATTTGAATCGGAATCATGATGTCCATCAATCCTTAAAAGCCATTCGGGATTCACAAGAAATTGGAATTTCGAATATCAGCATCGATATCATCTATGGAATTCCTGGAAATGATTTGAAAGCGTTAGCGCGTGATTTATCCCAAGCGATTGCTATGGGAGCCCAACATATTTCTGCGTATAGTTTGACGATTGAGCCCAAAACGGTATTTGGTCATCGCTTGAAGAAAGGTGAAATGCAGGAAATACCAGAACAGAACATGGCGTCCTGCTTTGAGTTTACGCACGAATACTTGGAGAAAAATGGATACATCGCCTACGAGACTTCCAATTTTT
Source organism: Aquirufa sp. (assembly GCA_046073805.1). Lineage (GTDB taxonomy): Bacteria > Bacteroidota > Bacteroidia > Cytophagales > Spirosomataceae > Aquirufa. Next base: position 4,083 of record JBJTMZ010000023.1, on the reverse strand, counting down.
CAAGGCCAGGATATGAATCCAGGCATAATTCAAGTTATTGGAAGCAAGAATCCTACTTAGGAATTGGACCGGCGGCACATAGTTTTAATCAGGTGAGCAGGCAATGGAATGTGGCGAATAATGCCAATTACATGAAAGAAATTAACGTAGGCTCAATTCCATCCGAGGTTGAAATATTAAGCCCTGAAAATCAAATTAACGAGTACATCATGACCCAATTACGAACGCATTGGGGAATTGATGTGAGCTATTTGCGGGAACGATTTAATACTATACAGGTACCCTTCCCTGACGAGGAAATAGCTGATTGGATTAATCAAGGCATCGCAGAAATTCGAAATGGTCAATTGGTCTTGGTGGGCAAAGGTAAGTTAGTCGCAGATGGACTGGCTGCACAGCTATTCATTATTTAGGTTAGAGGTTAGAGGTTCCGATCTTAGCTCTTTCCTCTACAAAAACTTAAGTTCAAACTGGGAAGCTACATTCTTTTCATAAAAACGCATGAATTCAGCTTTAAATCCGGGACTATTAATAATTTCAATGTGTTGCAATAAGCCCAAGATCCAACCAGCTAAAGGGTCTACGCGTAACAAATTCAATTCAATCCGATAAGGTCTTGCGTGTTGATTTTCATCTAATTTTTCGATCATGGGGACCAACTTTGAGAAATGTAAAGAGAACAAAATAAAGGCCTTTAAATCCATGCGTAAATCCAAATATTTAGGCTCCTCTTGATTAAGTAAATAACCAAAAGGATCTCGCTCAATCTTAAATTTATCGAGTTTCAATTCTTTAGGAGCTTTTTCCTTCAACTTTTCAATCCCATCCATACGCTCAAGCTTAAATACTTTTAATATATTTTCATCCTCCAAATCAATCGCATATACTTCCAAATTTTCTAAGTTGAACGAAATAGGCACAACCAAACGGTCCGCAATGACCCCTGAATTAATACTTTTGTATCCCTTTATGCGCATTTGAACAGGATTTTTCGATTTATTTATATGTGATTCACACCAATCCATTAAATCCAAGGTGCGTTTAGGAATCAAATCTTCCTTTTTCCGACGCTCCTGATAAATACGCAACAATTTTGCTTGCGTCATTAAACGTAAATCAGGGTCTGTTATGTCTCCAGCTGAAAAATATAAGGCCTGCGCTTCGATAGAATTTAATTCCACCGATTTAAATGCTGATTTTTTCTTAATCGAATAATGATCTCCTCGAATCAACTCAATCCCCCATTTGTTTTCAATTAAATCCAGATGTCGAAAAATCGTTCGTCGTTTATCTGTATTTACATGATCTCCCCCCCCATATAACTTCTCCAAACTAATCATGGATACCGGAGCTTCGGCTTCCAACAAATAAACCAACAGTTTTAATACTTTTTCTTGGGTAGGCTGCGCCTTGATAATCTTTGATTTCCGTTTTGATTCCTTCATGGTTTGAATAAAAAAGCTAAATACCAAATTAGCACCAATCGAATAAATAATCTGCTACAACGACAAAAATTACAAAAATATCGATGTCAAAAATTTCATTAATCTATGGCAAAAAAAGATTCAAATACACCAACAAAAAACCTTTACGATGACAAAAATTAAATCATTATTGAATCGAATGTCAAAAACCACCCTAGATATTCTCGAGATGTTCATGCTATTATTTAGGCTAAACTAAAACTCTTAATTAGAACAGTATCTGACTTGATGCTAATTTCTTATTTTTGCTTTCCATCACAGGCACGAAATCATGGCTAAACGAGTTGACTTTAAAAATACCAAACTAAACACTCCTCGAACGAATAAATTCGACCGATTGAATAAAGCGCCTAAAAAAGGGAAAAAATCTATTTTACGCACCATTGGAAGGATATTTCTCTATATCTGGGTAAGTACAATTCTGGCCGTTGTTGTCTACAAATTTGTCCCTGTTTACTTTACACCCACCATAGCATCCCGTAAAATCGAAGCGATCCAGAAAGGGGAATCGAGCCAAATTTACAGCCAATGGTCATCCATCGATGAAATAGATCGAAATTGTGCTTTAGCCGTCATTGCATCCGAGGATCAATTATTCCTCGAACACAGTGGATTTGACTTTGATGCGATGACTACAGCAATTGTCAAAAACCAAAAAGGGAAAAGGATTAAGGGAGCTAGTACCATTTCCCAGCAAGTAGCCAAAAATGTATTCTTATGGCAGGATCGCTCCTATTTCAGAAAAGCATTAGAAGCCTATTTTACCGTTTTAATCGAGCTAATTTGGGGAAAAGAACGAATTCTTGAAGTATACATGAATGTTGCCGAAACCGGCAAAATGACTTTTGGTGTCGAAGAAGCTTGTCGGCGCTACTACGGCCATACCGCCGCCGAAGTAAGTACAACGGAAGCCGCGCGCATCGCCGCCTGCTTACCTAATCCCATCCGATTCTCCATTAAAAACCCATCCGGTTATGTAAGTAAACGAACCTCATTCATCAAACGACAAATGAGCGCTTTGGGTGGCAAGAAATTCCTCAAAAACCTATAATAATTCGGCAGATGGATCCCAGAAATGATCCTTAAACGGAATGATTTGATCATTCTGCACCCGAATTCCTTCGGATTGCAAGAGTTCTTGCATGCGATCGCCACCGAAGAAATTCTTGCCCGTTAATACACCGATACGATTAACGACTCGATGAGCAGGAACATCTGGTAAGCCATGCGAGGCATTCATCGCCCAGCCGACCATCCGAGCTCCCCCCTTCATTCCCAAATACGCCGCTATCGCTCCATATGACGTTACACGACCGGGTGGAATCTCTCGAACAACTTGATATATCAAATCAAATGCATTCGAATCAGCCATTATTCTTGCTTTCTTTCTTCAATTTCTCGTTCCAGTTCAGCATACCACTTCGTTCCAAACTTGCGAATCAAGGGATCTTTTAAAAATTTATAAACAGGAACCCCTAATTCTTTACCATGGGAACAAGCATCCGAACAAATTGTCCATCGCTCATAGTTAATCGCCTGATATTCAGCTAATTTTTGAATCCGAATCGGATATAAATGACAAGAGATTGGTTTACGAAAATCCGTTTTCCCCGCAAAATATGCCTGCTCAATACCACATTTCAAGTATCCTTTATCATCGTAAATCGCATAAACACATTCACGACCTTGAATAATTGGCGTTGAATAATCCCCGTCTGGCTCTAAAATGTAATTTCCCTGTTTGGCAATTTCCGCCAGGCCATCTTCCGATAAAAACGGTCGGATATCGTCCTGAATACGATCCAGAATCGCTAATTCGTCCGTTTCCAGTGGTGCACCTAAATCCCCTTCCACACAACAAGCACCCTTACACTTGGTTAAATCACACACAAAAAACTCATCGGCAACATCTTCGCTGATTACGGTATCATCTATTAATATCATATCAAATTCAAATTTTCACAAAGGTAAAGCTTAATCTAGGAAGCGCAATAAAAAGAGATGCCTTCCGTTATATCAAATAATTTGGTAATTTTGTCCTGTATCATTTTGAAATCCCGCTTGAAAAAATCCATCATTTTACTTTTGTTAACCTTATCTGTTGGAAATCTTTGGGCGAATCCTTCCATCCCAGATACGATTTCCATTGGAAATGTTCGAGTATCCATTCACCCTTCTGCCAAACCAATTCTTGAAAAAGAATTCGCCATGTTAGGCGCAAATAAGAAATATGTCGCTTCACTAGTCGATAAAATGCGACTTTATTTCCCAGTAATGGAACCCATTTTAACGAATGGCAATGTCCCTTTGGATTTCAAATACTTAAGTGTTCAAGAAAGTTCTTTGAATCCCAATGCCATTTCCACCTCCAATGCCGTAGGTTATTGGCAATTTAAATTGGAAACTGCCAAAGATGTAGGCCTACAGGTAAATGAGAATGTCGATGAGCGTCGGCACATCATGGAAGCGACCCAAGGAGCCGTGAACTATTTTAATCGGAATAATGGTGTGCTTCGCAATTGGGTTAGCACGTTGCTTTCTTACCGAGTCGGCCTAGGAACCCTAAAAAAATTACCTTATGCTGTCAATTGGGCAGATA
>JBJTMZ010000022.1:0-3264 GCA_046073805.1 Aquirufa sp. | reverse complement strand
AGGTGACCAAACAGCTCCGGTAGATTTATTAACAAACTGATTTGGCGTCGCCACTTCGAGGTGATTGAAATTCACTTGGATTCACCTACGGGACCCGTGATTGGTAAAACGAATTTGATCGAAGTTTCGCAAGGAGGATTTGGTGGACCGCCAGCGGCTGCCACTCCGGGTAAGGGGGCACCGCTTGGAACAGCCGTAGCTGCTTCCGCAGCACCCGCAGCTGCACCTGCCACAGGAACACCGGCTGCTGGGGCTCCGGCCCAACAAGCGCCACGACGTCCAGCACCATCCTCACAGAAAGTTGCGATTCAAGCAACAGCTGGCGAGCATGATGTCTATTTTGTGGCGGTGAATCCGAAGGCTGCGGAGCAACAAATCGTTGTCCAAATCCAAGGAATTGAGATGAAAAAATAGCTTAGATAGCTAGTATAACAGGGGCTTATTTGTCTTTATGATGAATAAGCCCCTTTTTTATGCGCTATACCCTTGTTCTCCTTTTGATTTCATCGAGCTTATTCGCTCAAAAAAATATCACAGCAGCTTCGGATGCCACAGCACCCCTTCATGCTTTACAGCCGGATTATCCGACGCGTTATGGCGCTGCTACGGCCCAAGAGATACAATCGGTCATCGACCGTGTTTACAATTACCTTGAAGTGGCGACGCCAAATCAGTTTGTTAATAAATCGACCGGAACTGTTTGGTCACCTGGTCAGCCATTTGAAGAACAAACGGTTTTTTCCAAAGGGGATTTTCGGCCGATCTCTTATGAGTGGGGGGTAACTTATTCGGGGATGTTGGAGCTAAGTCGAATTACAGGTTCTCCCAAATACAAGGAGTATGTCTTCAATCGCTTGAACTTAATCGCATCAGCGATTCCCGCTGCGCAGAAAAACGACTCGAAACATGTATTGCATGGCTTGATTCATCCGCGTGCTTTGGATGACATCGGAGCGATGGGGATGGCTGTGGTGAAGGCGAAGAAGGCAGGGTTTTCGACCGACATGTCTTTTGTGACCCAACGTGCGTCAGATTTTATCTTAAAGGAAGAGCATCGTTTGCCTGATCGCACTTTGGTTCGCATACGTCCTTTGCATCATACGATGTGGTTGGACGATGTGTACATGGCCATTCCTGCTCTATTGCAATTGGGCGAATACGAGGAGGCGGTGTTTCAATTCAATGCGTATCGTAAGCGAATGTTCAATCCGAATTTGAATATTTACATGCATGGGTATTTAGTTGATGCGGAGGAGCATCCGGAGTTTCATTGGGCGCGTGCGAATGGCTGGGCTTTGTTGACCACCTGCGAAATGCTCGAGTATCTGCCAGCGAATCACCCTGCTAGACCTGAAGTCTTAAAGCAGTTAAAGCTCCATTTAAAAGGCTTGATGTCCTACCAAGACGGGACGGGTTTTTGGCATCAATTGATTGATAAAAATGATTCCTATTTGGAGACATCGGCAACGGCAATTTACACCTATGTGATGGCCAAAGGCATAAATAAGGGCTGGCTTGATCCGAAGATCTATGGCCCAGCGGCTTTATTGGGCTGGAATGCCGTCGCATCCCGCGTGAACGAAAAGGGTCATGTGGAAGGCACCTGTGTGGGAACAGGTTTGGCTTGGGATCCAGCTTTTTATTATCACCGACCGATTTCCCCTTTCGCGGCGCATGGATATGGACCCGTTTTATTGGCGGGCTCGGCCATCATGGAATTGGTGAAAACGAAGAATTATCAAATCAATGATTCGGCGGTTCATTTGAAATAAACTTTTTACATACCTTTGTACCGTGAAAAGTGCCTTAGCCCTTTTATTGTTTTTTGCCATGCAGCTTCCTTTGATGAATCAATGGGGTGCTGTCGCATATTACCGGGTTAATCAGGATTACATCGCTAAGAATCTCTGCGAAAATCGGGATAAACCGATGTTGAATTGTAATGGTCAATGTTATTTGGCCAAACAATTAAAGGCCGCAGAAGAAAAAGAGCAGAAATCAAATTCGGAACGCTTGGAGAAAATGCCTGAAGTTGTTTTAAGCTTTCAGGCAATTGAGCCTATTTTTACAGTACCTCTGATAGACATCCACGCGATCGAAAACCATTTTTCATTTCAGGAATTCACTCCTAGTACAGCTTCTAAAGGCTTTTTCCACCCACCTCGGGCTTAATTAATTTGATTTATATACCTGCATTTTTCAATGTGGGCATGTTTCATTTTAATTAAGATTTCATGAAAAACATCCTATTATTCATGGGTATGCTGCTTTCATTTGCGGCTAATTCCCAGCAGTATGCCGTAAAGGTATTGAACTCAATTACTAACGAGCCGATTGTAGGCGCATCGTTAAAACAAAATTCAAAAGTTATTTCCATCTCGACCGAGCGAGGTGAATTTACGATTTCAGCTACTTCAGGTGAGTACGAAGTATCAAGCCTTGGATTCAAGGCAAAAAAGGTAACCAATTTTCAGGCTCCTATTTTGTTGGAAGAGTCCACACAAAATTTGGATGCGGTTGTGGTTACGGCTTCCCGACAAGCAGCTACGCGGGCGGAGACGCCGGTGGCCATTCACAAAATTGGATCTGCCTTGATTCAAGATACAAAGGCGATACAGTTGACAGAACTAATTAACAAAGTTCCCGGAGTGGTGATGTTAGATTACCGCAATGAACAACATGGGATGGGAATTCGCCAGCCTTTTGGAACGTCTGCTTATTTTCTTTACTTAGAAGATGGCCTTCCTTTGCGTCCTTTGGGGGTGTTTAATCACAATGCCTTGATTGAATCGAATCTTCAAGGGCTTAATTCTGTGGAAATTATTAAAGGGCCAGCTTCATCTTTGTATGGACCTGAGGCTGTAGGTGGTGCCATTAACTTAATTACGAAGACGGCTCCAGGTATCCCTACCGCTCAGCTAGGTTTTCAAGTGGATGAGTGGGGCTATAAGCGTGTTCAGTTTACGGCTGGAGCTCAGTTAGGCAAAAAATGGTCAATCATGACCGGAGGATATGTAGCTCGCCAAAAAGGTTCTTGGGCATCTAATTCAGATTTCGATAAGTCTTCGATCAACGTTCGTTTGGATTATCAAATTACGCCTAAGACGAAATTGTGGGGCTCATTCGCTTACAACGATTATTACTCTCAAACGGGTGGGAACATCGATAGTACAGGTTTTTATTCCCGAAGTTACCAAAGTCCAGCGGACTTTACTTACCGCTCTTCTTTCTCGTCTCGTTCTCGTTTGACCTTAGAACATAAAT
>JBJTMZ010000021.1:0-12362 GCA_046073805.1 Aquirufa sp. | reverse complement strand
AATTTAAGGCAACTTTAGAGGAAGGCAAATCAGCTCGTACCGTTGTGATGGATGCTGATTTACGCGAAGCGGCTATCGGAGATTTGTGTTTGTTAACGGATAAGCCGGTGATTTATGTAGCTAATGTCGACGAAGCCTCGTTGACAGCAGGAGGTAATCCTTTTGTAGATACCTTACGTGCCAACGTAGCAGCTGAAAATGCGGAAGTTATTGTTGTTTGTGCGGCCTTAGAGGCGCAAATTTCAGAAATTGAGGATTTAGAGGAGCGTCAAATGTTCTTGGAAGAATATGGCTTAACAGAATCTGGATTAAGTAAATTAATTCGCAGTTCGTATGCCTTGTTAAATCTAATTACCTATTTCACGGCTGGAGTACAAGAAGTACGTGCTTGGACAATTCAGAAAGGCTGGAAGGCACCACAAGCAGCGGGTGTGATTCATACCGATTTTGAACGTGGATTCATCCGTGCAGAAGTTATCAAGTTTGCGGATTATCAAACTTATAAAAGTGAAGCAGCTTGTAAGGAAGCGGGTAAATTAGGGGTTGAAGGAAAGGATTATATCGTTCAAGATGGTGATATCATGCACTTCCGATTCAACGTTTAAGGTGCGGTATTAATTTTTTGAAAGCCTACTAATTCGTCATATCGCTTGCCAGGTTTGCGTAGGTAAACAAAGATTTCATAATTATTTTCAGTTTGTGCATAATTCCCTTCCAGATAACTGGAGAGGATTTTTGTTTCAAAACGATAATTGTAAATACCTTGTTTTAGTAGAATATTGGCCTGATACAATCCCAGCGACTCATGATAGGTCATTTGATTCTCAGGAGCTTGTTGGTAATTGTTAAATGCCCCAGTAACATAGATCGGATCGCTTTGTTTTGGTACTTTCAAGCTAAATACGCAATTCACATAGTCGGCATACAACGAATTGTAGTTGTTTTCGTAATTCTCGATGACATAGGCTCCGTTAAAATCATTGCGCTGGACGTAGGCGTAATTTCCTTGTGGGCTTTCAAGCATGGTATATACGTGCGTTTCTTGCTCTCTTATATCCCAATGGTCTACAAAGTTTAATTTCTGTTGGGTACTTCGCAAGTCGATAACACGGTACTCATTTCCGGCAGCGATCGCTTGTTCGTTCTCATAGCTCGGGAAACTGATACTTTGTGACATCGGTTCTATTATTCCCAAGGGAAGTTTTGGGAGTTGATTTTCGAGAATTTCGTTTTGTTTTACGTATACCTTGAAATCCTCAGCCGAGTTAATCATGTAATTGTTGGGGTATTTCAACATAATGTCAAGGTTATGGTGCGTATTGCGCAATGCATTGTTTCTGCCAAAACGTACCTGAGATGCCACGGTGATTTCATTGCTGTAAACGCAAAAGCGTTGCGTCAACAAGGTGTCTCGTTTGGCACGATTATAAACCATAACAGTGTAATTGCCGGCTAATTTGACACGCGGTAAGGCGATTTGGTAATGCCGGTAAGGGACTTTGGTGCCCATGGATGCCTGCGAATCACGGACAGGTACATCGTTGAAATCCTGAAGAAATTCGATATCAGAAAGGGGAGAAGCGGTCCAGTCGGCCTGACAATGCACGACCCTTAAATAGATGCCATTTCGATTCGCCAAAGATAGGTCATCAAAGTTCAGTTGGCCTATTTGATTCGTTAGATCAAAAACAGGTTGAGCTTGGATAATTTCCCGCGCCGTCATTTGGCCTATGTAAACAGACTTAATGGATGGATGATAGGATTTATTGCGAAACTGCCCCCAAGCATTCATTGAAATACTCCAAAGAAGAATGAGGCTTATGTAGCGCATGTTACCCAATTAATAACTCCCATTCGGTCGTCGTTTCTTCTAATTTGAGCTGCACCGCATTGCGCTTATTTTCCAAGTCCTTCAAAATATCAAATTTCGATTCTGATGCCGCATTGGCCATGTCGAGTTCAATCTTTTCAATTTCTTGTTCCAATTCCATGATTTGATTTTCCAATTTTTCGATGGCTTTGGCTGCATTGACATTAATTGGCTTATGCTCAACGGGCGCCAACTCGGGCTTTGGTTTGCCTGTTACCGGTTTTGAAGAAGCACTTTGTACAGGTCTGCTCGCCATCCAGGTCTCGTACTCATCAAACGTACCCGGGTATTCCTTGATTTCGTGATCTTCGATGTACCAAATCTTATTCGCAATGTTCGAAACGAAATAACGGTCGTGGGAAACGACCACATACGTTCCTTCATATTGTTGCAAGGCTTGAATTAAAATATTCACCGACTGCATGTCAAGGTGGTTGGTCGGCTCATCCAGTAATAAGAAGTTGGCCTCCGAAATCAATACCTTCGCCAAGGCCACCCGTGATTTTTCCCCTCCGGATAATACCTTGATTTTCTTGAATACTTCTTCGCCCGAAAATAAGAAACAACCCAAAACGCTTCGTAATTCCATTTCGGTCTTCGTTGTGCCGGTGGCTTTCAACTCGTCGATAAGCGTGTTTTCGACATTTAAACTCTCTAATTGATGTTGAGCAAAGAAGGATTCGATCACATTATGGCCCGTCCGACGCTCTCCACCGATTTCCTCACTTCCTGAAATAACACGCAATAAGGTTGATTTACCCTTTCCATTAGCACCAATCAATGCAATTTTATCGCCTCGGTTGATTGTGGCAGAGGTATTTTTTAAGATGACTTTCTCGCCGTAGGCCTTGGAAATGTTTTCCAAGAATAAAATGAATCGACCGGGTTCTGTTCCAAAGTTAAACTTGAAATTTACTTTCGCCTTCTCATCAATAACATCATCGATGATATCGATTTTTTCCAAGGCTTTCACCCGAGATTGTACTTGACGGGATTTCGAAGCTTTGGCTTTAAATCGCTCAATAAATCTTTCGGTCTGACGTATTTGCGCTTGTTGGTTCTCAAAAGCTCCCTTTTGGATTTCATTCCGCAAGGCTTTCTCCTCCGTGTAATAGGAGTAATTACCTGGGTACAAGGTAATCTTTGCACCTGATACCTCTGCGATGTGATCGATGGTCCGATCTAAGAAATAGCGGTCGTGCGAAACGACGACAATCGCACCTTCGTAATCGTGAATATAATTTTCTACCCACTCAATGGATGGCAAGTCCAAGTGGTTGGTCGGCTCATCCAATAGGAGTAGCGAAGGTTTTTGCAGAAGCAATTTAGCCAACATCACCCGCATCCGCCATCCTCCGGAGAATAGGCGTAAAGGGCGTGTCAAGTCATCGGTGCTAAAGCCCAAACCTTCTAGAATCTCTTCGGTTTTGGACTGAATGGTATATCCATCAAGTCGCTCAAACTCTTCTTGGAGTTTAGCTAGTAGGTCGACGTCCTTATCCTCGTAATTGGTCTCCATTTTATGCAAGACCTGGTCAATTTCCTTCTGAAGTTCCAATTGGCGTTCAAAGGCCTGCATGGCTACTTCCAAAATGCTATCATCGGTTTGATAGGATAATAGATCTTGATTCAAGAATCCAATCGTACAATCCCCTGATTTGGAAATATTACCACCATCGGGAGTATATTCCCCAGATATTAAACGCAAAAGCGTTGATTTACCAGTACCATTGGCTCCGATGAGGCCAATTTTAGCTTTGGGTTTGATGTGAAGATTGGCACCTTCGTAGAGGGCCCGACTACCGAAATAGAAATTTAGATTGGATATTGATAACATGGGTGCAAAGATAATCGTTTATCTCCAATCAATCAGCCTTAATTTCCAAACGATTTCTTGCGTCTGCTCCTCCTAAATAAGGGCATGCCACGAGTTCATTAAAATCAGAATAGTGAATCGCTGTTTTGTGATATCCATAAGCTTTAGAGAGCGTCATGGTCCGGTTGTTGTCGCCCATGGATAATTCGATATCATCCATCGTCATTTGACTTGGGTGCTCATAACCACAGGCATGTGTGATTTCAGCAATCTCTTTGACCAAGGTATAGTGGTAGCGGTAGAAGCGTTCGCTTTTTAGGGTAACATCAATACCCGCTTGCAGCCATTTATTCGATGTCGCAATACCCGTTGGGCAATGATTCGTATGGCATTTTTGTGCCTGAATACATCCAATTGACATCATGGCTTCTCGAGCCACGTTGATGGAATCAGCTCCCATAGCAAAGGCCATAAGCGCTTTTTCTGGGAATCCTAGTTTTCCAGAGGCAATAAAGAAGATTTTATCGGTCAGTTCATGGCGCTGAAAGATTTGATAAATTTTGGCAAAGGCGAAACTGAAGGGCATGGATACGTGATCGGCGAAAGCATGTGGTGCAGCGCCTGTTCCACCTTCTCCGCCATCAATGGTGATAAAATCGGGGCCTTTGCCCGTTTTCACCATGTAGGCAGCGAGTTCTTCCCATTGTTCCAACTTGCCAATGGCAGATTTAATACCTACGGGTATTCCGGTTTCTTCGGCCATAGCCTCTATAAAATCGACCATTTCAGGAACCGTTTTAAATTGGGCGTGAAATGCCGGTGAAATGGCGTCTTTTCCCATGGGGATGTGTCTGATGTTGGCAATCTCTTGATTGATTTTTGAGGCGGGCAACATTCCTCCTTTCCCTGGTTTAGCGCCTTGGGATAATTTTAACTCAATGGCACGCAATTGGGGGTTTGCCTCAACTTTCTCCTTGAGTTTTTGCATGGAGAAGGTGCCATCTAATTCACGAACTCCGAAATAGGCCGTTCCGATGTTTAGGACAACATCTGCCCCAAATTGGTGATAGGGAGATAGGGAACCCTCACCCGTATTGTGGTAACAACCTGCAATTTTGGCTCCTTTATTTAGAGATTCCACAGCCTTGGCAGAAAGTGATCCATAACTCATCCCGGAAATATTTATGATGGAATAGGGGCGGAAGGGGCGTCTTCGATTGTGGTAAAGGCCAATGACTTTGGTAGCGGGTAAAACACCCGGATTTTTATTGCTTAAATGATCAGGCGGTGGGTTGTAGCCCATCATTGCGTTCTTGATAAAAATATACCCAGGCGTATTAAAATCTTGATCGGTTCCGAAACCTTGTAGGTTATTTTCATTTTTGGACGATGCATAAATCCAAGAACGTTCTTGTCGGTTAAACGGTAATTCCTCCCGGTTATTGGCAACGATGTACTGCCGTAACTCGGGTCCTATTTGTTCCAACCAGTACCTAATATGTCCTACGATGGGGAAATTGTGTGTAATGGTGTGACTTTTTTGAATGAATACGTCACGAATGACGACAGCCAAAAGGATGAGAATTATCCAAAACCAAATTGAGTTTACGAGATTAGTGATTTCCATTTGTTGACGATTTTAGGGCAAATTTGATGAATTTTTCCCAATTCTTATTTTTATCTTTGTTGTTAAATTTTATTAATGAAGGCAGACTATCAACGCTTATCTGATTTTGTTAGTTCCGTATTTGAGGCAATAGGTTGTCCAGCGGAAGATGCTGCTTTAGCGGCTCATGTTCTAGTTTCAGCAGATGCCCGAGGAATTGATTCCCATGGAGTTGCGAGATTGGCTGGATATGTTCGTTTATATGATAACGGACGCCTAAATCCCAAACCTCAGGTTCGTATTCTGCATGAAAGTCCTTCCACGGCTTTAGTGGATGGTGACCGGGGCTTAGGTCTTGTGGTGGCTCCCAAAGCGATGGAGATTGCTACGCAAAAAGCAGCTGTGGCTGGGACCGGTTGGGTTGCTGTTCAGAATTCAAATCATTTTGGTATTGCGGGTTATCATGCGATGAAGGCGGTGGAAAAGGATATGATTGGTTGGGCCATGACGCATGCAGCGCCTTTGGTCACGCCAACTTTCTCGCGGGAGAAATTATTGGGCACCAATCCCATCGCCGTCGGTATTCCAGCGTTAAATGAACCGGCTTTTTTGGCAGATTTTGCCTCTACAGCGGTGGCTTATGGTAAGTTGGAGATTTTGCAAAGAAAAGGCTTAGACACCCCGGAAGGTTGGGTTCAAGATAAAGATGGAAATCCTTGCCAAGATGCCTTTGCAATTAAAAATGGGGGAGCATTATTGCCTTTAGGGGGTGATCGTGAGCACGGCTCTCATAAAGGATATGCCTTGGGGGCGATTGTCGATATTTTATCAGGTGTTTTGTCTGGGGCCAATTTTGGTCCGTGGGTTCCGCCCTTTGCGACGGCGGGTTTTATGGCTGCTGGTGAGACTGTTGGGCAGGGTACGGGTCATTTTTTGGGAGCGATGCGGATTGATGCATTTCGCCCAGCGGATGAATTTAAGTCGGACATGGACAAATGGATTAAGCGTTTCCGTAGTGCTGATGCGGTAGAAGGAAAGAAAGTGATTATTCCGGGGGATCCGGAACGTGAGTTGGAATTAATTCGTAAACGAGATGGCATCGATTTGCTTGATCCGGTAGTTGCGGATTTACAAGTTTTGGCGTCGCGTTTTTCAATCGATTTTAAAGTAGAATAACATGGTTTCGAATAAAAAAATTAAGATTTTCATTTTGGTGTTTTCCTTGGTCACAGCCATGTTTTCCTACTACGTATGGCAGGTGTTTAAAACACCAAATTTTAATGTGAAGGGAGAATCCTTTGCCATTTTGATTCCCAAGGGCGCCGATTTTAATCAAGTCTTGGATACCTTAGATAAGCACGATTTGGTTAGGGATCAATTGAGTTTTCGATTCTTGGCTAAAGTTTTGGGAGTGGCGGAAAGGGTTAAGCCCGGTCGTTATTTGGTGGGCCCTGAGTCTGGGAATTGGGAATTGTTGCGGAAAATGCGAAATGGCCGACAAGATGCTTTGCGTATCACAATTAATAATCTACGCTTAAAAGAGGATATAGCAGCAAAATTAGGGAAGGTGATGGCCTATGATTCGACATATATTATTCAGATGTTGGATTCTGCTGAGATTACTCAGCAATATGGATTTACGCCAGAAACAATCCCTTGTTTATTTATTCCGGATACCTATGAGGTGTTGTGGACGTCATCATTTGACGATTTCATGAAAAAGATGTTGAAGGCCAATAAACGTTTTTGGAATTCGAAGCGAGTTAACCAGGCAAAGGACTTAGGATTAACTCCCGTTCAAGCGGGTATCTTGGCTTCGATGGTGTATGGAGAAAGTAAGTACGCAGGTGAGCAAGCTAGAATTGCCGGGGTGTATTGGAATCGATTTAGAACAGGGATGCGTCTTCAAGCAGATCCTACGGTCATTTTTGCTTGGAAGGATTTTAGCATCAAACGAGTTTCGGGTAAATACATGGCAATTAATTCGCCCTACAATACGTATAAGAATGTCGGTCTGCCACCAGGCCCCATTTCTATTCCGCCGGTGGATGTGTTGGACAAGGTATTGAATCTTGAAAAGCATGCATACATGTATTTCTGCGCGAAGGAAGACTTTTCAGGGACACATAATTTTGCTGTGACGTATGAGGAGCACATGAAGAACGCAGCGAAGTTTCAAGCAGCCTTAGATGCACGAAAAATTAAGTAATATGTATTCACACGCGGTTAAATATCGAGTTTGTTATGCGGATACGGATCAAATGGGCTATGTCTATTATGGCAATTATGCGCGTTTGTATGAGATTGCACGCGTGGAAACATTGCGAAGTTTAGGAGTAAGTTATAAGTCGCTGGAGGACAATGGGGTTGGGTTGCCTGTGGCAGAACATTATACCAAATTTATCGCTCCGGGTTTATACGATGATGAGTTGACGATTTTGTGCCAGGTGGAAAAAATGCCCTCTGCGAAGATTGAATTCTCTTATCAAATCAAGAATGAACAAGGTGTTTTAATCAATGAAGGGAAAACGACCTTGGTATTTATTGATTTAGTATCGAAGAAGGTAATCAAGGCACCTGAATTTATCTTAAACGCTTTGCGGCCATATTATTCGATATGAGAAGAAATTTACTGAATGAGATAAAGCAGATATGGCGTGAGTACGAAGAGCATTATGTCTTGGTTCGTATCATATCTATTTTGTATCAAAAAGTTTTCCAGTTTGATATTGATGTTCGCGCGGCAGCGGTGGCTTATAATTTCACCTTAGCCATTTTTCCTACCATTCTGTTTTTGTTTTCTTTATTGCCTTATTTACCTATTGAGCATTTGGATCTCAAGACCATCAGCTTCATCAAAGCTACAGTTCCTAAGAATCTACAAAAAGATGTGACCGAATTAATCACGGAGATTATTACCAAGAAAAGGGGAGGTGTATTGTCCTTTGGTTTTCTTTTTGCGTTGTACGCCAGCACGAGTGGCATTATGGCCTTGATGCGTTCTTTTAATTTGACCTACAAAACGAGTGAAAATCGAGGATTTATTAAGGAGCGTTTGGTTGCGATGGGCTTAAACGTATTGTTAACCTTTGTGTTAATTACCTCTTTTTTAGTATTCATTTTAGGGAATATCGTGGTTAAATATTTAGCCAAAGAAGGGATTCTAGAATATAATTTTACCTTCTATTTGACCAAAGCTTTGACCTATTTTGTCATATTTTCAGTCTTCTTTTTTACCATTTCGTTGATTTATTATTACGCTCCTGCGATTCATAAACGTTGGAAGTTTTTTAATGCGGGTTGTATTACCGCTTCTATTTTAACGATTCTGATTTCCAATTTGTTCTCCTATTATTTGGTCAATTTTGCGTCTTATCATAAGGTATATGGTTCCATAGGTTCCTTAATTGCCTTGATGGTTTGGCTTTATTTTGTGGCGCTCATTTTAATTGTCGGTTTCGAAATCAATGCGAGTATCGATCAGGTTAAAATCGAGGATTCGGAAGAAGAGCAAAGTGGCACTGATTTCTTTCTAAATTTTTAATATGGCAGCTGAAATACGTAAGGTCTATGATCGGAATAACTCACAGGACTTGATTCAGTATGTCGTTCGTATGTTAGAAAAGGGTGGCGTGATCATTTATCCGACAGATACGATGTATGCGATGGGCTGTTCGATTCAGAGCCAACAAGCTATTAATCGGATTTGTGAGATTAAACAGATTAAGCCAAACAAAAATCGTTTCAGTTTTATTTGTGCGGATTTGAGTTCAATTTCGAATTTTGCGAAGGTGAGTGATTTTGCGTTTAAAATTTTGAAGCGGTATTTACCGGGTCCCTATACCTTTGTTTTGCCAGCAAGTTCTAAAGTGCCATCTGTGCTTGTCCAAGGAAAAAAGACGGTAGGTATTCGTATTCCGGCGAATGAACTCATTTTGGAAATAGTTCGTCAGTTGGGGCATCCGATATTAACAACAACCTTACTTCAAACGGATTTAGCGATTGAAGAATATACGGATCCCAGTTTGATTTTTGATCGATATGAGAATCAAGTTGATTTGATACTTGATGGCGGATTTGGTGGTCATTTGCCCTCTTCGGTGATTGAAATTAATGAAGAGGGGCTAGAGGTCATTCGTGAAGGGGCTGGCGATGTCAGTGATTTCAACTAATTACCACTTCATTAAAATATTTGCGGGTTTAGTATGTTTCCATCGGCGATGGGACCATAAATATTGTTCTGGATATTTAATGATTGACTTTTCTAATCTACGTGCAAATCGTTCGATAATCTCACCTTTCGGAAGATTATCGTAATCCGGATTGGCAATTGGCTCGAAACTCATGATGTATTTGCCGCGTTTTTGGCGGATAAGTTCAACAAATACAACTGGGTAATTGTAGTCCCTGGCAAATCGCTCCATGCCTGTAAAAAAAGCGGTATCCTGATTGAGGAATGTTGTCCAATAGGCTGATTCGGGCTTTTGTGGGGCCTGATCGGCAGCCAAACAAATGCCTCTTGCGATATGTTTTCGGTCTCTTGTGGCGATAATTGATTCGCGTTTTTCCAACAAGGTAACCCCTGGAAATCGACTTCGTACCTCCATGGTAAAATCGTTAAAGGCGGCATTATTTAATTTTTGATAGACCACATCATATAAATTGTTCGATAGGGCGAGACGGTGAATGGCCCATTCCCAATTTCCTTGATGTCCCGCAACGAGCACCACCGGTGTCCCTGCTTGTAAGTAATCTGATATATAATGTTCATTGACCAT
Source organism: Aquirufa sp. (assembly GCA_046073805.1). Taxonomy (GTDB): domain Bacteria; phylum Bacteroidota; class Bacteroidia; order Cytophagales; family Spirosomataceae; genus Aquirufa. The sequence goes on along the minus strand of JBJTMZ010000021.1, from coordinate 2,292 downwards.
TTCAACGCGTTCCAACATTTCTTCTTTCGAAATGGAAGCACCATAGAAAAATTCAACGAGTTGGTCTGTCAAATATCCGTAAAATTGATAAGTTAAGTCATTGATTTTATTGGACTTGAGTTCGGGGAAAGCATGGGAGATGTTTTGGACGATTACCTTTTTACGGTATGCGATTACATAATAAAATACCCACTTGACTCCCGTGGCGAGAGTGTATAATATGAAGAGTGGAAGTTTCCCTAATAACTTATATAAAAACATCATGACGAATGTGTCGAGTTAATCGCTGTTATCTGCTATTTTTGCAAATATCCACTTTATTTTTGAATGCACATTGATATTCATTATTTACCTTCCTTAGAATATTGCGCCTTAATCTTTTCGGAAGCTAGTGTTGTCTTTGAGGTGAATGAAAATTTTCCCAAGCAAACCTATCGTAATCGGAGCTATATTTTGGGAGCCAATGGAAGGGAATTACTATCTGTGCCTGTCATTCATTCGAGCTCTGCCAAGCAATTGACGAAGGATGTTCAAATTGATTATTCTCAAGACTGGATTCGTCGGCATCGAGGTGCGATTCAAGCCGCCTATGGAAAGGCGCCATTTTTTGAACATGTAGATCCATTTATCGAGCAGATATTTGCGAAAAAAAGTAAATTTTTAGTAGATTTAAATATTCAATTTTTGAATACAATGGCTCGCTTTTTACAAAAAAAGCCACAGTTTTCGTTCACAGATTCGTTTCAGGCAGGTATTGATGGGTCCTATTGGAATGTGATCGATTCAAAAATTGATTTTAGTGAGCGAAATATTTACAAGGCTATGCCTTACCGACAATGTTTTGGCACGGAATTTGTTGCTAATTTGTCCGTTTTGGATTTGATTATGAATTATGGAATTGAATCCAGAGAAATTTTAATGAAGAGTTTGAACAAATAAAGGCTTAGGTGCGTTTTGAAGAATATTAATTAGGGAAATATGGAGGCTAAGTTTTCGAATAAGGTAAAGGAAGTGATTGCATTGGCTCGTGAAGAGGCATTGCGCTTGGGGCATGATTATATTGGTACCGAGCATCTGATGTTGGGTATCATTCGGGATGGCGAAGGTCCCGGCATAGATTTGTTACTCAAGTCGGGGGTTTCATTGGATCAATTACGTCAAAGTATTGAACATTCGACGGCTTCGACGAGTCGTTCGAGTTTTGATAAGCAAAGCATGTTGAATATTCCATTGACGAAGCAGGCTGAGAAAGTGTTACGTTTAACCTATTTAGAGGCGAAGTATTTCAAGACTAATTTGGTGGGTACGGAGCATTTACTGATGGCTATTTTGCGTGATGAGGATAATGTGGCTACCCAAATTTTGGAAAAGTACCAGGTTCATTACGATTTGATTAAGGAAATGGTTGAATTCCAGTCGAGCAATTCGCAAGAGAATTCACCGAAAGCATCTTCCGATACGGATGATTCAGATGATGATAATCGTTTGTTTGGGAGTGGTAATGCGGGTTCTGGAGGTGGTTCAAGTAGCTCCTCGACCGCAAAAGCGGGTGAGAAGAGTAAGACCCCTGTATTAGATAATTTCGGTCGCGATTTAACCAAAATCGCCGAGCAGGGTAAGCTAGATCCTATTGTGGGTCGTGAAAAGGAGATTGAGCGTGTTGCGCAGATCCTTTCTCGTCGTAAAAAGAATAACCCGATTTTAATTGGAGAACCGGGTGTTGGTAAAACGGCGATTGCAGAAGGTTTAGCTTTGCGAATTATTCAGAAGAAGGTTTCTCGCGTCCTTTTTGGAAAGCGTGTAGTTACCTTGGATATTGCGTCCTTGGTGGCGGGTACAAAATACCGCGGTCAGTTTGAGGAGCGCATGAAGGCGGTGATGAATGAATTAGAGAAATCGACGGATGTGATTTTATTCATCGATGAATTGCATACGATTGTAGGAGCGGGTGGTGCGTCCGGTTCATTGGATGCCTCGAATATGTTTAAGCCAGCCTTAGCCCGTGGAGATATTCAAGTTATTGGAGCTACTACCTTGGATGAATATCGTCAATATATTGAAAAAGATGGCGCATTAGCTCGTCGTTTCCAAACGGTTATGGTTGATGCTACTACGGTGGAGGAGACGATTGAGATTTTAAATAACATCAAGGATAAATACGAAGAGCATCATCATGTGATTTATACGGATGATTCTATTCAGTCGGCCGTTAAATTATCCGATCGCTACATTTCAGATCGTTTCTTGCCAGATAAGGCGATTGATGTAATGGATGAGGTGGGTGCTAGGGTT